>CALKJV010000186.1 GCA_937995505.1 uncultured Bacteroidia bacterium
GACTTGGAAGCAGTGGTGGACACTTTTTAGAGAACTCCGCCGCTCCTCATGGGAGGGAATCTTTGTCGTGCAGCGTTTTTTCCGAATGGGCCTTTTAGGGCGGAGCTTGCCGGCTAAATGGCGAGTTACTTACGATAAAAACCCGCTTAGCTTTCTGTATACGCATCGGGTTCGGCATCGTTTTGGGTTAGGGCAGCACGAGACCGAACGGGTACTGGCGCTTTTGCAGCCGCTTGGGCTTAGCTCGTCGCCTGTAGCCCCACCTTGGCTTTTTCCGCCTTCCCAAGCCCGAGAAAAAATCACTTCCTGGACCAGCCAAATTCCCTATCTGGTTATTTCACCTACTTCCCGCTGGCCGACCAAGGAGGCGCCGTTTGACCTCTGGTGCCAGTTTCTCCGACAGCTGCCGTCGACTTTTACCCTCTATCTCACCGGCCTTAGCTCCGACAGGGCGCGGCTGGAGCCCCTCACGCAAGCGCATCCCCGCTGCTACAATCTCGCTGGCCAGCTCTCGCTCCCCGAACTCACCGCTCTCGTGCAGGGGGCTTACCGGGTCTTTACGGTAGATAGCGCCCTCACGCACATAGCCTCGGCAGTAGGCTGCCCTACTACGACGGTATTTTGTGCGACGGTACCGGCGTTTGGGTTTGGTCCCTTAGCGACGGGGAGTGCTATCGTAGAGACATCAGAAGCTCTTCCGTGCCGCCCTTGCGGTTTACATGGGAGCCCCACTTGCCCCAAGAAGCACTTTCGCTGCGGCCACTCTCTCACCCCAGAGGCTCTCCTCGCTACCCTTAGCGCAGCTCCTCCACCAGCACCTCATACGGCTGCTTCCCCACCACCTCCAGCCGATACTGCCCCTTCCCTGTGAGATAGATTACATCCTCATCTGGCACCGACACATTCGCTAAAATCTCCGAGTAATCGGGATTATTTGCATCGTATAGAATCAAAATAAGCTCGCCTGGGGCTTTGTTTTTCCAGTGTATCTTCCACTCCCGACCAGCTATGCGAAAGTTAGGCGTTTTTTGGGGCTTCTGGCTATTGATTTTGACGATGGGGCGCCATTTTTCCTTAATACGCACTTCGGAACGGGTTATGGTACCCGTGAGAGGCGGTTCCTCTTTTTGGGGGTCTGACCACCCTGCATTCCCTGTACAAGAAGCCACGAACGCTATTAGCCCCACAAGCACCGCTATATATCGCATAGGGCAAATATAGCCGCCTCGCCTGCGAAAACGATACACAACCCACAGCTTCCCACAGGGTAGGTTGTGGATTGGGGAAAAGTCGGTGCCTTTATCCCCCAAAGCCTTAGGTCTGTAAAGCGTGCATAGCCTCCAAGCGCCTATCCATTACTCGGTGCCATAAGGGCGGGATCAGCGCTAAATAGATCATCCCTGCGTAGCCAGTCGGTAGGCGCGGCGCTCGCTCCAGTGCGTTGAGCTTGTGGTAAGATTTCGCCCCGTGCAAATGGTGGTCCGAATGCCGAGAAAGGTCTACGAGGAAAAAACGGCTGAAGTACTTATTGCTTTCCCACGAGTGCCAGGGGCGAATCGGATCTTCCAATCGGCGGGCCAGACCGTAGTGCTCAATGTAATTCACATACTCCAAGAGGAAGTTAGCTACTACCCCTTGTAGGAGAAAGGCAATTCCTGCCCAGAGCCCCCCGACTACCCCAAAGAGCCCTAAGAGAGCTAAAGAAAGGAAGGCTTCTTGTAGAACGTAATTTCGCCAGCTGAGGGGGGAAAGGTTTTGTTTGGCGAGGCGATCCTTTTCGGCACGCCAAGCCCAGCGCAGCTGCCCCCCTACTGTACGCCACAAAAAGGCATAGAAGTTCTCTCCGCGTCGCGCCGAGCTATAGTCCAGCTCTGTGCCTACGTAGCGATGGTGCATGCGCACATGGGTAGTGTAGAAGTAGATATTCCCGGTGGTGGCGAGCAGCCATTTAGCGCCCATTTGCCAGGAGGCACCCTTGCGGTGGAGCATCTCGTGGGCGATCACTATACCCGAAGCGCCCGCATTGAAGCCCACCGCTAATGCACTGACTAGGGCTTCCCACGGAGCATATGCCCCCAGCCCAAAGCGATAGAGCCAGTACGCCAGAAGCCCCGTATGCGCAAGGCAGTGGGCCCAGAGAATGCCCGCGGGAAGGGTCTCCTCCTCGTCGTAGGTATTATCCAGCTTCTCAGGAAGGAAAAGTTCTATAAGCGCTACAAGTCCAAATACGACCACCCAAGGTAAAATACCCCACCACCCGCCGAAGTGAATAGCCAAAAATGCCATCATCGGCAGGAGTAGGCTATTGAGGTAGTGCAGGTTACGCCGCATGAGACTAAAATACAAAAAACCACAGAGACACAGAGGGCACAGAGAGGGCCACAGAGGAGGAGGCCGGCACACCACAATCTCTCTGTGTAAAATCTCCGTGTTCTCTGCGCCTCTGTGGTTTATATTCAAAAAACTACTACAGACCCCCCGAAAGCTCAGAGGAAATGCAGGGCTCTCGTATTCTCCTTAACCGAAAGCTTCTAAGAGGAGCTCTTCAGCATAGGCTGCCCAGAAGCCCTCGTCCATCTTGTCTTGCTTGGCTTTGCGCCAGGCCTCGTAGATCCACCGGGATAAATCCCCTCCTTTGCGAGAGGTCGGCATCCAAAATGGCAGCAGCGAAAGCGGCCATCCCCGCCGCCTTGCCCATTCCTCCAATTCTTCCCATACATGCCCGAAGTGCCAGTAAATTTCCCTATGCCAGCGATACCAGAAGCCCTCCCAAATTTCCCTCCACCTAGGATAGGAAAAGAGAGCCTCTTCCAAATGCGCATATCCCTGATATTCTGCGGGCTCGCCTTTGAAAATTCGCTGTATCCACACAGCTTCCTCGCCCTTGAAGCAGCTAAGGGCTACCCAGTTCGCTAAGCTCTCCTCTATGATACGCCCCCATAGCTTATCATACGGAGTGACGCCTGTATCCATCAGGGCATGCCCCAGCTCATGGTAATACAGTTGGTCTAAAATCAGTTCATGCGAGAGCCCCATTCTGTCTGCCTGCTTGAGGATGCGTTCTGGGCAGAGAAAGATAGCGGGACCCGATGGGGGGTGGTGAGCCTCTGGCGATGGCGAGGTCTCTGGGTCGGCCAGGTTGAGTACATCATTCCATTCTTTCTCAGAAGGAGGCTGAGGTACATAGAGGCCTACTGCCACGAAGTCCCGATAAGGTCCGTCACACTGCAGGTCTAGCCCTTCCAAAGGCTTTCTATCCTTTTCCCGAGCTCGTTCCTTCCTCAGCTCACGCTGGCGACGAACCCACTGCGCTACTTGCTCGGGGTCTAAATAGCAGAAGCGCCCTGGCGGGGCAAGCCGATCCATTTGCTTGCGACTTACCAGGTAAACAGGGGTAGCTACGGCTTTCTTTCCCATGCCCACGTTCATCCGAGACCAAAGCTTCTTACGAGAGAAATCTAAATCCGAAGCCCCCGCAGCACCTAAGTCGTACAGGGATATAGGTA
>CALKJV010000187.1 GCA_937995505.1 uncultured Bacteroidia bacterium
CAGCTTATCCGAGAAGATGCGCGCCTTGCCCGCTACGTAGGCGAAAAGCCAATTCGCCGAGTCATCGTCGTGCCCGGTAAGATCATCAATGTAGTCGTCTGATGCGCATAGTATTTTTTGGGAACGGGGCTTTTGGGATTCCTGCTTTGCAGCGTTTGGCTTCTTCGCCGCATGCAATTCTCGCTGTCCTCACTAACCCTGATAAGCCTGCTGGTCGGGGGCACAAGCTCACCCCTACCCCCATCAAGGAAGAGGCCCTGCATTTAGGACTACCTGTGTGGGAAGTAGAGAGCCCCAAGGATCCCACCCTGCCTGAGCGGCTCCAGGCCTTACAAGCAGAGCTTTTCGTGGTGGTAGCCTATCGCCTTTTGCCGAAAAGCCTGTGGAGTCTGCCGCCCTTCGGCGCCCTAAACATCCACCCCTCTCTCTTACCGGCCTACCGGGGACCAGCCCCAATCGCTTGGAGCTTGATACACGGAGAGACACAGACAGGGGTTACCATCTTTCGCATCAACGAGGGCATAGACACGGGAGAAATCCTCCTTCAGGCTTCCTATCCCATCCCACAGGACTGGAACGCCGGTCAGCTGGAAAAATTTCTCTCCGAGGTGGGGGCCCAGCTTCTTTTGGAAGCTATTGAGGGCTTAGCCCTAGGCACACTCAAGCCTATCTCTCAACCCCACCAGCCTGAGTCCCCTTATGCCCCTAAGCTTACTCCTCAAAATACCCGCATTGACTGGTACCAGGACGCAGAAACCGTGTATAATCTCATTCGGGGGCTTTCACCAGAACCAAAGGCCTGGACCCTCTTCCAGGGAAAGCGCCTTCACATCTTACAAGCTCGCCTCGTGCCTAATCGGCGCAGCACACGCACACCGGGTTCTCTGTGGCAAGAGAAAAACGAACTCTGGGTCGCCTGCCAAGATGCCCCCCTCCAGCTCTTAGAGCTCCAACTGGAAGGCAGAAAAAAAACCCCAGCCTCCGACTTCGCGCAGGGGTATGTGAAAAACCAGTGCCTCCAGCTGGACTAATTGTCAGAGCTTCGCTGAAAGGGGATACTTAAGCCCCTCGTATGAACGCAGCGTAGCCGATACGCTGCCTACAATCAGGGGAGAGGTAATCTTGAGAGGGATGAGGTTCTCATCGTCGGTTACCCACATAATCATCTCTTCCTGCCCGCGAAAGACCCGATCCGCTACCACAATAGGCGCAATTTTGATACATCGGAAGCGCCCTAAATCGGTTTTGATAGTTTCTCGGCCGAGGACCTTCATGCCTAAGGGGTAAACTTTGTCGTCCAAAAACACGGGGATATCTACGACTGTCCCATCGGGCATATTCCGTATGTCTAGCCGCCGAGCATAATAGAAAGCCCCCAGCATATCCATGATCCAGGTATCCATACCAAAGCTCCCCTTGCGCCCGCGTATCTCTTTTTTGGCGTAATCAAAGTACACCGTATCCACGAAGTGAAAATCGCCTTCATTCACCCAGCGGTAGTACAGAAGGGAACGCATCTGCGCCGTATCTACATAAGAGTCCATGTAATCTCGCACCTTGTAAAACCACTCAAAAGCGGTCGCCGTTTTGCCACTCCCGCGAAAAATATACGCAGGTAGTCCTCTCACAATGTAAATTTTTGGGTAGATTTCAAAGGTGGCTTCACCGGCGGTGAGCCAACCGTAGTGCACCCGAAAGACCAGCTTTTCGCCAGGCTGAAAGGGTACAGGCTTAGAGAAAGTGCGAGGCGGGAAGGGATTTTTCCGAGAGGTGTCTTCAGCAGCTATGGAAGCGTTTGACTGGGAGAATAGCTGAGAATCCGATTGCCAAAGGCCCAGGAAAGGCAGCAGCAACCCTACTCGTATAGCACGCATACTTTGCAAAAGTAGGCAAAAATTAGGCCAATCAAAAGGGGAGACCTTCGGTGGGGCTGCTGGGGCGGGCGTAGGAGATGCGGGGGATTCGGCCTGCCAAAAAGGCTTTTCGTCCTGCTTCTACGGCCAAGGCCATGGCTTCGGCCATGAGCACAGGGTGCTGGGCTTCTGCGACGGCGGTATTGACCAGCACAGCATCAAAACCCAGCTCCAGGGCCAGAGCGGCATCCGCAGGACTTCCAATCCCCGCATCAATAACGAGCGGTAAGCCAGGTAGCTGGGAACGGATGAGCGCTAAGCGTTCTAGATCGCGCAGCCCCTGCCCACTGCCGATAGGAGCCGCCAAAGGCATCACGGCTGCACAGCCCGCATCCGCTAGGCGCTGACACACGATCGGATCATCCGGTGCATAAGCCAGCACTACAAAGCCTTCTCGCACAAGGGTACGGGCCGCAGAGAGAAGCTGCTCGGCATCAGGCCAAAGGGTGCGTTCATCGCCGATCACTTCCAGCTTGATCCAGTCTATTTGGAGGGCTTCGCGGGCGAGCTGAGCTACAAAGATGGCTTCCTGCGCCGTGTAGCAGCCGGCGGTATTGGGCAGGAGGCGATAGCGCCCCAAAAGCAGCTCAAGAAAGGTTTCCTGGGGGGCGTGGAGGTTGAGGCGGCGCACGGATACGGTTACTAATCCCGGCTTTACCCGCTCAAATGCCTCCACCATCACCCGGGGGGAGGGATACCGAGCCGTACCCAGCCACAGGCGACTAGAGATGGGCTGCCCTGCAATGACTAGGGCATCTTCCTCTTTCACCATAGGAGGGCTTTGGGCTCGGTGTACTCTGCGTAAGCGTACTTGACCCCTTCTCGCCCGAGGCCGGAGCCTTTGACTCCGCCGTAGGGCATCGTATCTAACCGAAGGGTCGGCGGCGCTTGGTGGACTACCCCGCCCACCTCTAATTCTGCATACGCCTGCTTAAGGAGAGAGACAGATTGGGTATAAACTCCTGCCTGCAGCCCATAAGGGGAGGCATTGACCTGAGCGATGGCTTCTGAGAAGTCTCTATACGAACGGATCTCGGCCAGGGGAGCGAAGGCCTCCTCTTGGGCTAAGTGGCAGGTAGGCGGTACCTCCGCCAAAAGCCCCGGCGTAATCAGGCGCTTTTCAGGGAGGTAGGTAGGCTCGAGAAGGAGCTGGGCCCCGCCTAACACCGCTTCCGCTACCCAGCTCTGGATCCGTTTATAACTGCGCTCATCTATGATGCTGCTGAGGTGGGTTCCTTCTGAGAGAGGGTCCCCTGCGATGAGCTGCTGCGCCGCCGCCCGATAAGCTGCGATAAAGGGCGCATAAAGCTGCTCTTTGACGAAGATTCGCTGGACAGAGATGCATACTTGGCCGGCGTAGAGATAAGCGGCTTCGGCAATCTGGGCCGCAGCAATGGCGAGGGTGCTCTCATCTGGCACATCATGCACGATGACGGCAGCACTACCGCCCAGTTCTAAGAGTACTTTTTTGCGGGCAGCGAGGCTCTGCAAGTGCCATCCTACCGCCGCACTCCCCGTAAAGGAAAGGATACGATAATCGGGTGCACGCACCAGCTCTTCGGCAAGGGGTGGGTCGGCCAGTAGGATAGAGAGCGCCTCGGGGGGCCAGCCTGCTTCAAGGAGCACCGTACCTAACCGGTACGCTGTAAGCGGA
>CALKJV010000188.1 GCA_937995505.1 uncultured Bacteroidia bacterium
TTGCCTTTGTCTTTGGACTCTCTATCGGGGTACATCTTCTTAACCTTCTCACGCTGCCAGGGCTAGCGCTACTGTATTACTTTCGTCGCGCAGAGAAGCCTACCTGGCGAGGCGCGCTCCTGGCCTTTCTAGCTGGGGGAGTGCTGCTGGGCTTTTTGCAGTATGGGGTCATTCAGTATACGGTCTCCTTAGCGTGGCCGTTAGAAAAAGCCCTCGTTGGTACCACCAATCCCCAAACCGGCTCAGAGTCTGGTCTCGGGCTTCCCTTCGGTAGTGGGATCGCGCTATTTATCGTGCTGCTTTTCGGAGTGCTCGGAGTACTGGTCTGGTACGCCGAACGCAGAAAAAATCCCCTCCTCAGTACCGCAGCCCTGAGTTTGCTCTTTATCTATCTGGGGTACTCTTCGTATGCGGTGATCTTCTTGCGCTCGCAAGTCGGCGCCCCTATTGATGAAAACGATCCAGGCAACGTCCCCAACTTCCTAAGCTACCTCAAGCGCGAGCAGTACGGCGAAACCCCCATCCTCTGGGGAACCCTGTACAATGCCATGCCCATCGGCACCGACGAAAAAGGCGAAGTCTTCCTCCGCTACCCCAACTCCGACCGATACACTTACGAAGGGCGGCGCCTGAGCTATAAGTACGCCGCTAAGGATTACCGCCTTTTCCCACGCATGTGGAGCCCTTCGCACTATTCAGGACAAGGGCCCTTCAGCTACATAAACTACGTGCGCAATAAAGGCACCGACTTACAAAGCCCCTATGACGACAAACCCACCGGCCTAGAAAACTTGCGGTTCTTTTTTGACTACCAGCTGTATCACATGTATATTCGCTACTTTCTGATGAACTTCGTAGGCCGAGAGTCTGAAGTTCAGGATAGCCGGTGGGAAAGTGGGTTGGAATTTGGACGGCTGAAAAACTTACCCCAACACCGCAAGAAAGACCCCTCCAAAACGCACTACTATGGCCTGCCTCTCCTCTTAGGGCTCTTGGGGGCAGGCTGGCATTACCAGCGCAATCGCCGCCATTTCGCAGCCTTGCTGACGCTATTCTTCTTCACCGGCATAGCTATCATCCTCTACCTCAATCAGCCGCCTAATCAGCCTCGCGAGCGCGATTACTCGTATGTGGGTTCTTTCATTCTTTTCGCTGTATGGACAGGGCTGGGGATGATCTCTCTCGCAGAAACCGCTGAAAAGTACCTCAAGCGAAACCTGGACATCCCTGTAGGTGTGCTATCCTTGGGGGTTCCGCTGCTCATGGCAGTGCAAAACTGGCGCTCGCATTCCCGCGCAGGAAACTACGTGCCGCCCGATAGCGCCTACAACTTTCTCATCTCCTGCCCGCCCAACGCCATCCTATTCACCAATGGCGATAATGATACCTTCCCGCTGTGGTACCTGCAAGAAGTAGAAGGCGTACGAACGGATGTGCGAATTGTAAATCTGAGCCTCCTCAATACGGATTGGTACATCAGCCAGCTGAAGTACCTCACCACCAACGGTACGCCCCCAGTACCTATATCGGTACGAGATGAGCTTTTCATGGGCGAGAAAGCCGCTACGATACCCTTTCAAGCCCAGACCTTGCAATTGCCCATAGATAAGGCCACTTTTCTTCAAAATTATCCTGAGGGGGCGCGGTTTTCAGCAGAGCAGCTGATAGATACGCTTCCGTGGAGTGTACCCGTCCGAGGAAGCGGCCAAAACTCCTACCTCCTCAAGCAAGATTACATGACGCTGGACATTGTACTCACTAACCTGCGAGAGGGATGGAAGCGCCCTATCTGTTTTGCCAATACGCTGCCCAGCTTCAGCTATCTCGGGTTGCAAGACTATTTGTATGTGCGTGGGCAGATATACGAACTTCTGCCCCTCAAACCGCAAGGCGCGCCGAGGGGGAGTGTGTACAATGCCGCTATCCAGGATAGTCTCTCTTACCGGCTCCTGACCGAAGTCTACCGGTATCGCAATTTGGACCGGCCTGACATCTTTTACGACAGCAATACGCTGCGAATGATATCCAACTACCGTTCGGTATTCTACCGGCTCGCCGATCACTATGCCCAGCAAGTGGATACCTTGCGAGATACCGTGGCGGCGGCGCAGCTGCGCGAACGCGGCCTTATGCTCTTGCGATTCTTACGGGCGCGCATCTCTACGGAGAGCTGCCCTATGGAGCCCTACCAAATGGCTCAGGAAGCTGGTCTGTGGCTTGCCCTACAGGACACTACCGAAGCCCGAAAGCTCTACCAAGACGCCCTCAGCCGCCTCAGAGAAGAAGTCGCCTACGCCAAATACGAGAAAGCCCCCCTGGATGACCTGACGGGGTATGGAATTGAGCTGGTAGCGCGTGCCTCCTTTGGTTTAGGGGATACGCTTCTGAGTCAGGAGGCTTTCCGACTCTATGAGGAAAGTCGCGCTCTCATGGATAGCCCTCGCCGCCCTCGCTAAGGCGCAGGAGCTGTGGATCGCTCGGTCCTCGGAGGGATGGGGTACGGCCTTTCAAGCGCAGGTGTATCGCCCCACCGCAAGCGAGTGGGCTCTCGTGCTTGAAGTAAATATGCAGCGATGGCTACCGTATGGATTTGACACGGTTATACCCCTGCACCTTTCAGTGGTAGGGGAAAAGGGTTTGATGGCTGAGACTACCTTTACGCTCCCTGCGCAACCTGTTTGGCGAGGGCCAGTGGCGTGGCAAGCTCCTGTTGCGCTCGCAGGTCAGGTGACGGCCCTTTACCTTCGCTGCCCTGAGGGGCCGGAGGATCCGCTCTACACGCGCGCCTATTGGCCCGAGGCTATCACGCCAGATTGGGTGGCGAGCCCTTCTCTCATTCTTTCCCTTCCTGCGCTGCTGTACACCGCTCAGGGCGAGACGCTGCGAGTTCAGCCAGGGGAGCCAGGCTGGGAAAGAGCTTTTCTGCCGGCTCGGATAGATACTAGCCTACCTCTGCCCCCTTATCTGCTGCGGAAAAAGCCCCCAAAAGTCCTTGTGTCCTCTCCTTGTGCTTGGTATCTACGGGGAGATACCACTCGGGTGTTTTGGAGCTGCCCTTGGCCAGCTACGAGCTACCCCTGTCCCGGTGCGAGCCGCCCCTCCCCGCCCGATTCGGTTTGGAAAAAAGCCTTTGCCTACTTCTCTGACCGCAAGCCCGGCGACCGAAGCGACCGAGGTCTAATCTATCTCTTTTATGGCGAGCCCACCCTGCGGCTTTTGACGCCTACCCGGGAAGTTTGGGTTTACTTGCGACAGGAGGTAAGCTTTCACTTCTCTTATCGGGCGGGAAGCTGGGAGCTCCTTCGGCGCCTGGAGTATCAGCGCCTATGGAGCCTGTGATCCTTACCGAGCTGCGAGCGCTGCGGCGAGCGATAGAAGGCGGCACCTCCGTAGAGAAAGTCATTTGGCGGCAAGGTACGGCCCCCCCTACCGACCTGTGGACACTTGTACGCAAGCACAAGCTGCCTTTTCAGCAGGTTCCCCCTAGCGCTCTGCCTAAGGGGGCTGCCTGGGCGGCCTTTCTGAGTCCAATACGGCTTTATACGCTAGTGGATTGGCTCCAAGCTCCCCCAGGCGGTATAGCCTTAGCCCTGATAGGGCTTACCGATCCACACAATGTCGGCGCAATCTGTCGGAGTGCGGCAGCTTTCGGGGTGGAGTGGATTCTTTTGCGGGCAGAAGGGAGCCCCCTCTTGTCTAATGAAGCGCTTTGGCGCGCCAGTGCGGGGGCCCTACCCCATCTCAAGATCGTACGCGAGCGACGCCCCTTAGAAGCCCTTCGGCAGCTCCAGGGAAAAGGTTGGCAGCTGCTCGCTACCGTGCCTCCGGCCCCCGACATACCTTCGTATCGCACCTACCCCTGGAAGCCAGCTACCCTCCTCCTGATTGGCAGTGAGAGCAAGGGCCTTCCCCAACCTTACCTCCAAATATCCGACGCCGCACTTACTGTACCTCACGAGCCTGTCGTGGAGTCTCTCAATGTAAGCGCCGCCACCGCTATCCTCCTCGCAGAGAGGTACGCCGCCCTCAAAGCTCAATAACGGTATTCTCGCCGAGGTTGAGGCTACTCTCTCGGCCATTTAGATAGCAATCGCCCCCCACCACCGAGTCGTGCAGAAGAAGGTTCTGGACACGACTGTATGAGCCAATCAGGCTATTTTGTACGATGGCATGTTGAATCTCTACGCCCTCTCCGAGGCTTACGTAGGGCCCCACAATAGCCCGATACAGCTTACAGGAAGGAGGGATGTACACCGGTGGGATAATCACCGTATGCGGATACTCCATAGGGGGGGCAGGGCTGATTCGCTCCAGGAGGACTCGGTTGGCTTCTAGGAGGGCTTCCTTCTGCTCGCAGTCTAGCCAGTAGCGCACAGATGAGGCATACAAGGAAATCCCCATCTCAATCATGCGTTGTAAAGCATCCGTCAGCTGGTATTCGCCTTGGGAGGTGATGCGGTGGTCAAGGAGATACTGTATGGCCTCAAAGAGCGCCTCAGTCTCGCGTATCCAGTACAGTCCCACCAAGGCCTGATTGCTGCGAGGGATAGCGGGCTTTTCGGTGACGCGTAAGATGCGCTCGCCTTCTACTTCTGCGATGCCGAAATCGGAAGGGCGCTCTACAGGCGCGATGCCAATACGGCTGTGGGGCGAACTTAGGATAGCTTCCCAGCTTACCTGCACCAGGGTATCGCCCAGCAAGATGAGCATGGGTTCATCAGACTGGAAGTACGGGCGGGTGAGCGAAATGGCGTGGGCAAGGCCTAAGCGAGGCTCCTGATGCACGAAATGCATCACAAGCTGCTCCTCGTAGGTGGCGGTAAGGTAGTGGCGAACCTTTTCGCTCAGATAGCCCAGCACGAAGACAAACTCTGCAAAACCCGCAGCAACTAAGTCCTCTATGATGTGGCTGATGAGCGGCTTGCCTGCGATGGGGATGAGGGGTTTGGGTTGGGTATAGGTGTGGGGGCGCAGATGGAGGCCGCTACCTGCTACGGGCAGTACGACTTTCACGAGGCAAAAATACGGGGGCGCTGTGGGGCTTATAAGAACCAGAGGCTCAGGAGACCTCCGGCCATCGCCAGCTTGAGGGCACGGCTTTGGCACCGATAGTCGCGTGGATGCAGCAGCCCGTATCCGACAGGAAGGGCGACACTTAGCCCCACCGCTGCGAAGTAGCTCATCGGCCAGCTATCCCATAAGAGGCCTTTTACGACCCCGGGGGCTACGGCAAGCCCCACGAGGGCTACCTTCAAGCTACCTAGAAGCCACTGCCATGCGGTTCCAGAGAGCTGGGTGGCCAGTGAGCGTACGCCGTACAGTTGGTCGCCAGGGAGGTCCTCAGCGTCTTTCACCAGCTCTCGCACGAAATTGAACCCCACCGCCAGGGGGATCATCCAATCAGCTGGATAGCTAGTGCGGCTGGTAAGCAGTAGGACCTCCCAGGGTACGAGTCCAGTAAGCAAAGCGATAGACGCATTGCCGAGCAGGCCGGTTTTTTTGCCCCAGCGAGCGTACCACGCAAGCAGCCCCAAAGAGCCCAAGTGTAGCAGGGCGATGCGCCAGGGCAGCACCGCAGAGAGGATCAAGCCCAGTCCCCACACCGAGAGAATAGCTGTTATCAGACGCCGCCCCCCAACTAAGGCTACCCAACGGGCGCGCTCAGGACGATTCACCCGGTCAATCGGCTGATCATACAAGTCATTCATCCAATACCCTCCCACGGCTATAAATACAGTGCTTAGGAGCATGATTCCCCAGCTCCATAAGGTTGGCGGGGGAACTGGTCCTGTGTCTCGCCACACAAAAAGCAGTGCGCAAAGGCTGGTAAGGGATATGAGGTATAAGTTGAGCGGCCGCGCTAAATACCAGAGCCCGTACCCATACCAGCGTAGATGCCGCAGGCGTGCTGGACGGGATGAGCGATATCCCCGAGCCGCCGAAGCCGCCATGCGTCAAAAATAGGATTTTAGTGGCAGCTCGTAGCCGCTCACGCTCCAAGTCTACTCACTAAGGCGCACGATGCGCCGAGTGGCGCCGCTGGCGTTTCTTAGGAGCCAGAGCCCGGGCGGCAAGGCGCCCAGTTCTGTAACCTCACCCCAGTAGCGTCCTTCTACGCTCCATACAGACCAAGGGCCGGTTTCAGAAGGGGATCCTTCCGCAGCTGCGACCCCGCTTGCAAATCGGCTATTCCACTGGTAGAAGTGATACCGCAGAAACTGCTCCACGTCCGCCATGTAGGTGGGGTTTACGGAGGTTTGCGTGCCATAAGGTACATGCCCAGCCCCCTGCCAAGTGAAAAGCGCATGATATAGGCCCCTTGCGCCCGCTACCGAATCTACCACATAGCCCCCATCTACCTGCACTGGAATGAAAGGCACTGTACCCGAGCGGTAAGGAACGGTAGCATCCCCTGTGCCGTGCATGCAAATTACTGCGGGTACGTCCGTAGGCTCTA
>CALKJV010000189.1 GCA_937995505.1 uncultured Bacteroidia bacterium
GGTAACCATATGCCCAGTACAGGCCGCAGGAAAAATGCCCATGTCAGAGCTATTCCAGAGAGAAAGTAGCGCTCCTTTATCAGCGCATAGAGTCCTAAAAGCCCTACCGCTGCCGCCAGTATGTCGGGGATAAGCACCCGCGTATAGTACGAGAAGGGCGAGAAAGCTAGTAGAGCTGCCCCTATCCCCAGCCATTTAGAGGCTACTCCCTGCCGCTCAAGCTCATAGAGCCAACTGCCGACCGCTGCTACCCAAAGCCCTAAGCTCAGGATAAAAAGACCCCATAGGCTTGCTTTGCGAGAGAACCCCACTTGCAGAAGCCCCCAGTATAGAGCCCCGTATCCTGGAAGTCGGCCATCCGGCTGATAAGCGCCCTGCGTGAGAAAGCGATAAGCTGGCTCCAGATAGCCCCGAGTGTCGCTGCTGGCCAGGAGAAACCGAAGCGCACCTATTCGGGTGCAATAAGGATCTTCCTCACAAGCGGCGTACTCCTCCGGCGAGTGCAGAAATTGAGATTGCCCTACGGTACTAGGCAGGTAGGCTGCGGTCAGCCCGAGAAACACCCCATTCCAAAAAAGCCAGCGCTTCACCAGGCTAAAATAGCTCAGACTCGGCAAAAGGCTCGTAATTTGCCCTTATGCTGCGCGTAGGCATCTTGGGTGGCGGGCAGCTGGGTCGCATGCTCATTCAAGCGGCGATTGATTTAGACCTGCGAGTAAAGGTGCTGGACAGCTCTCCTGACTCTCCCTGTGCAGGTATCGCCCATGAATTTGTGGTGGGTTCGGTGCGCAGCCCAGAGGAGGTGGTGCGCTTCGCGGCGGATGTGCAGCTGCTTACGCTGGAGCTGGAGGCGGTATCTGTAGAGGGCCTTCGGCAAGTAGAAGCCCAGGGCGTACGAGTCGCCCCAGCTCCTTCAGTGGTGGAGCTTATCCAAGACAAGGGGCGCCAACGCACCTGGTATGCGCAAGCAGGCTTTCCCAGTCCACGATTTCAGCTATGGCAGCCGGGAGAGCCCATAGAGCTACCTTTTCCCCTTATCCAGAAAGCCCTCCAGGGGGGCTATGATGGGCGTGGGGTACAGCGGGTAACTCGCCCTGACGCCCTCTGGCCCCAGCGCAGCCTGTTAGAAGCCGAAGTTCCCATCGCAAAAGAACTCAGCGTCATTGTGGCCCGTTCCGCCCGAGGCGAAATCAAAGCCTTCCCCGCAGTGGAGGCGGTTTTTCATCCTACTGCACATGTAGTGGAGTATCTGCGCATACCGGCCGAGCTATCCCCTGCTGTCGAGCGCGAAGCCCAAGCCCTCGCCGAAGCGCTAGCAGAGCGCTTACAAGTAGTGGGGCTTCTGGCAGTGGAGCTCTTCTACACTACCGACGGTCGCCTCTATATCAACGAGTCGGCCCCCCGCCCGCACAATACCGGCCATGTAACCGTAAAAGCTTGCTGGACTAGCCAGTTTGAGCAGCATTGGCGAGCGCTTTTGGGATTGCCTTTGGGAGAGACACGGGTGCACAGCTTCGGTGCGCTCGTGAATATCCTTGGCCCGGCCGGCCAGTATGGGCGTCCCAGCTTTCCTAAGCTCCATCAGTGGCTCCAAGTGCCCGGGACCTCTGTCCATCTCTACGGCAAAGCCAAAAGTACCCCTTTCCGAAAACTGGGACACCTCCTCCTCCTAGCCGAATCGCCTGCCCAGCTGCATGAAAGGATTGAGGCCGTCCGCGCCCAGCTGGAGGTACAGGTCGTGCCGAATGAGCGAACCGCCTGAGTATTTTTGTTTCTTTGTCCTGATATGAAAATCCTGAGCGTTTACATAGTCATTTTAGCCGTAGTGGTAGGGTGTACCCAAGCGCCCCAAGCCCCAGCTGCCGAGACTTCTGAGGCTCAAGCCGCTTCAGCCGGCCAGCAAGGGAACACCCGAACCTATTCCGTAGACCCTGCCAAAGCCAAAATAGTCGCTATCGGTACCAAGGTAACTGGGCGGCACGAGGTCTCCTTCCCGGTAAAGGAGGGGTCCTTACAGATAGGTGAAAACGGATGCCTTACAGGTGGGAAGGTCCTCATTGACATTGCTGGCCTTCAGGTCCTCGACCTACAAGGAGAGGATAAAGCTAAGTTAGAAAAACACCTTCGCTCTGACGATTTCTTTGCAGCCGATAAGTACGGGGAAGGCATACTTGAGATTACTGCCTGCGAAAAGGGCGCTGCAGATACTGTGTATATTTCTGGGAATCTTACCCTGCGGGGCGTGACGAAAAATATCCGCTTCCCCGCAGTGCTCCACCTCGGCGAAGGCATGCTCCATAGCGAAGCTAACTTCAATATCAATCGCCAGGAGTGGGGTATCGCCTACAAGGGTAAATCAGACAACCTCATCCGAGACGAGGTAAATATCTCCATAAATTTGATGGCTCAGGGCTTGTGAGCTACTGGCTGGTCAAGTCTGAGCCGGAAGAGTATAGCTATGCGGATTTAGAGCGGGAGAGAGTGGGGATTTGGGATGGGGTCCGAAACCCTCAGGCTCAACGCTACCTGAAAGAAATGTGCGTAGGAGAATTAGTTTTGTACTATCACACGGGTCGGGAGAGAGCGATTGTGGGCTTAGCGGAAGTGGTGCGGGAGGCTTTTCTCGAGCCCACTGATCCGAGATATGTGGCGGTGGAGCTTAGGGCAGTTCGGCGTTTTCCCACCCCTCTCAAGTTAGAAGCGATTCGGCAGCTGCCGGGGATGGAGGGCTTTGCGCTGCTGCGCCAGCCTAGGCTTTCGGTCATGCCAGTGCCGGAACAGGTTTGGCAAAAACTCATAAAGCAGTTACAGCCCCCCTCTGAGAGCTTGTAGAAAGC
>CALKJV010000190.1 GCA_937995505.1 uncultured Bacteroidia bacterium
GCCTGTGGCCCCCGGATCATCAAAGGTCTCCTGCCATACCAGCACTTGCGAAAAGCTCAGAGAAAGCAAGCCCCATACGGTCAGTCGGCTAAAGCTTCGCATATCACAAAGGTAAAACAGAATTTTGGAATCTGCAAATCACAGGCACAGCCTTTGAGAAGCTTTCGGCCGCTCTAAAAGAAAAAAGGCCCCGTAGGGCCTTCCAGAGCGCAATGGGTGGGAAGCCTATTAGGGAGCGGAAGTAGAACTCCCTTTGCGAGCGGCAGGTAGCTGAGTCGGAGTAGAGTCAGGTCCAGAAGCGTTTGCAGCTGAATCCGGCCTGGGCCGAAGCGTATCGCCGGGAGTGGAGGTACGGGATGGCACCTTAGTCGTATCCTGAGGCGTCTCGGATCGGGCCTGCAAGCGAATCGGCTCTAAAAAAAGCCCGCCACTTAGCATACCGAGCAGAAAGAGCACCAGTCCCCCTAAGGCTAGAATCAAGCGCTTGCGCCAAGGCGAGGGAGAAGCCGAAAGGGAGCTCGCCGCTATAGGACCAATTTCCACGGCAATGGCGGTGATATTGTCGTACCCGCCGGCATCCAGAGCGGCTTGAATCAGCGCCCGTACTATGTCGGGAAGGGGTTTGGACTGCGCCAGGAGCTGCGCCAGGGTACTATCTGGCACGAGGCCAGAGAGCCCATCCGAACACAAAAGAAAGCGATCCCCCGGCCGCACCTGCAAGGGAAAAGATGAACTATCCACGACAGTAAACCCCTGACCAGACCCGAGCGTAAAAAGGAGCTGATGGCTCTGGGGGTGGCCAAAGGCAGCTTCAGGAGATAGGTGCCCAGTATCTACCAGCAGGGAGACGTAACTATGGTCGTGGGTAAGGGGATACAGTCGGCCTTCTCGCAGGAGGTACAGGCGCGAGTCGCCTGTATGGGCCCACCAGGCGTTTCCCTTGGGGTCTAGCAGTAAGAGAACCGCCGTGGTACCCATGCCAGAGGCTCCATACTGCCCCTGGGCATATTCCAGTATGCCTTGATGGGCATAATGCAAGGCCCTGCGAAGCCAATAGGGCGGGTCATAGTGGGGGGAGGCATGCTCTAAGAGGGATTTGGCTTGCTGGGTAGCTAAGGTGGCGGCGACATCTCCCGCAGCGTGGCCGCCCATCCCGTCGCACACCATAAAAACCTCTCCTATCGGCGTGCTGAAGACAGCGTAGCGGTCTTCGTTGTGATCGCGATGGTGGCCCTGGTGCGTCTCTGCTGCCCAGGTGTAGTATTTCTGCATTAGCCGGCGATTTGAACTACAATAGCCCCCAAACGCAGCTTATCTCCAATCCGCACAGGATGCTGGGAGACGCGCTGCTCGTTGACGAAAGTACCATTCGTGCTCCCTAAGTCTTGCACATACCACTGGTTCCCTTGCAGAAAGAGCCGCGCATGGCGAGAGGAAACCGTGCCATCTTGGATGACTATGGTATTATCGGGGGCTCGGCCCAGCGTGATGGGGGCCGTCGTAGGTGAGAGGGGTACATCTTGCTGGGCATGCGGATAGTAGACAATAAGGCGGCGCAGGACAGGCGCCGGCGGGGCAGTCGGTCTGGGCGGTGCTACCTCTGTAGCGGAGGAGGACGCCGGCTGCTGGATGATAATCGGAGCCTGGGCCTGTTTAGAGCTACTCTTGCCTGCGGCAGATATTATAAGCGCTGTGATAATTGCAGCGATGAGCGCTGCCCCCACCACCCAAGCCCAGAGAGGCACACCCGATGGAGCAGCCTCCGACGACTTTCGCTCAACCCGGTCAATCTGCGGGGCTTCGGCAGGCCTTGAGGCAGCAGGAGGAGCAAGGTTTTCACCAGCTGCTTTTCGGAGAACCTCTTTCAGAAAAAGGGCAAGCCTAGCAGGAGTCTCTTCGCTACGAGGGTCATAGATGCGATAGTTCTCCTGTCGCCCATCAAAGTAACCTACCAAGTCCTTAAGGAGGCGCTGGGCTTTCTGATCGCTACCCAGCCAGCCCAGCGAAGCTATATACAACTGTACCCCTTGCCGCTCCGCCATCCTGCGGATATCTCCCACGCCCGTACCCTTATCCGTCGCAAGCCCGGAAGCCAAAACTACGATATGAGCCGCTCCCTTGAGGGCTAAGGCTTCTTCTAAAGCGCTGAGAAGGTGCACGTCATACACAGAGTCACAGCGAGGGGTGATCTCAGGTGCTATGCCTACACAGGTCTCGCCGTCCTTCAGACTGATAGGAACTGACCTAATCCACCGAATGACCTTACCGGGGGCTCCCCGCTGAAATGTGCCGACGCGCACAGTGCCTTCTTGACCGCAGAGCTGGGCGAGGGCTTTTTTGGCTGCATTTATTGGGCTGCCGCAGGTAAGCTGGCTCGTTTCCACGAGGATAATCAAATCCGCTCTCTCTGCCCGGAGCCCCCACAGCCCCAGGAGTAAAGCCACTAACCGCCGCATAGGTTACACAGTTCGGAAGCGCAGTTCGGTTTCGCCGAGTTTGAGAATGTCGCCGTCTTGGAGTTCGCCTTCTTCCACCATTTCGCCATTGACG
>CALKJV010000191.1 GCA_937995505.1 uncultured Bacteroidia bacterium
GTGAGATACGAGCGGGGGGTGTCTAAAAAGACGGCTACAGGGGCTTGTGGGGTAGGCCAGAGCCAGCGCAGGTGGAGGGCTAAGGTATCGGAAGAAGCTAGATGCGTAAAGGTGTAGCAGGAGCCTTGCTGCGGTGTACCCGAGAGCTGAAGCGCAAGCTTGTGATACGGTAAATAGGCGGCTCCGCTATCTGAACGGAAATCTATTTGCCAGTGTGGGAGCGTGTCATGGGTGAGCGTGAGCTGGAGGGTAGCGGCATCGGCATGGAGGAAAGTCCAGTCTAAGCTATCCCAGCGTAGGTGGAGCTTTCCGGTGAGGGCCTGCTCAGACGGCTGGTGTAGAGAAAGCTCTAATTCCATATTGTGCAGCTCTACGGGGAGTCCACTGAGGGCTATCCAGAAAGGAGATTGCAGCCGGAGCTGCGTCACGCAGCTCCAGGCGGGGAGGGTATCGGGGGCTGCCCAGGTTCCTTGTTGGAAGCCCCTTTCCCAGCTTTTTATCCAACTCGCCAGCCCTTGTGTCCATGCGCCCGTAGAGACGAGAGAAAGCCGCAATCCCCTTCCCACCGCTGAGTATCTGTGTCCCTCTTGCGCGGTTAGGCTGAGGCGGCCCAAGCCGTACAGGGTATCGGATTGCCTCCAGTAGAGAGAGTCTATGTCCAGCTGTGCCTCTCCTGCAGCCCAGGGGAAGCCGTTTCCAGCTAAGTGCAGATTTGCTGAGAGGGTTCCCCTGCCGCCCCAGAGGTCAGCGCGCAGGCCCTCTACGCGTCCGCTCCCAAGGTACGGTATGCCTTCGCGGAGGGGGATTGCGCCACCGTAGGAGAGGGTTCCGTAGGGGGTTACTAAGAATCCTTTTCCTTCAAAGCGTCCGTCGGCCAAGGCTCCCTGGCAGGCAACCCTGAGCAGGCCTACGGTATCATAGTGCGCTTTTAAATCTGCTGCCAGTTCGGCATGGAGCGTTTCTAGCGCAAAGCCTTCCCCTTCTACTAAAAGTGTACCTGTGAGGGCAGAGAGGGGGAAGGCCCGTATAAGCCTTTGGGGCTCCCACGTTTCAAAAGCGGCTTGGGCCTCGTAGCGCCAAGGCTGGACCGTATCCTCCCGAAAGATACCCCCTTCAAACGCTAAGCCCGCCGCTCGCAGCGCAAATTGGTATCCTCTCAGGGAGCCCTCATGTCGTGCAGAAAACTGCCACACTGTGGAGTCCTCTAACTCCTCTGGGAGCGCTAAGCCATCTATGGTGTTTTGCACATCGGCTAAGCTGAGCGCTGCCTCCTTAATAGTGGCCTTCCAATGTATTTTTTTGGGGCGAGCGTAATGCACTACCTCTCCCGAAGCATAAATGTAGCGGCCTGGAGCGAGCCTTACCTGGAGGTCGGTAGCTTGGAGCCGTACTAAATCCCCTAGGAGGTCCAGCTGCACTTCCCATTGGCCGCGTATGGGGATAGAGTCGCCTATGAAGGCATACAGCTCCTTCCAGTCTAAAAGGCCCCTAAGCTGGGCAGAGAAGGTTTTGGAATCGGTATTTGCGAAAAGCTTATCCAGTCCTTCTTGGAAAAACTTTCCCTCGCCTTGGAGGTGGCTGCGCGGCAGGCGAATCTCCAAAAAAGGAATTACGGTGCTATCTGGATGGGCCTTCAGGGTAAGGGCGAGGTGAGGTAAGGGTACGTGGGCGTTTTTTTCTACGAGCTGTAGGTGGTGGATCTGCGCAAAGAGCCGCCCGCGAGGGAGCACTTCTACCGAGGCTGAGAGGAAAAGCGAGTCCATGTGAAGGTGAGCATAGTTGAGGTAGCCAGGGGTTGGCTGGAGGGCAGAGTCAGCAGCGGTAGAGTCGCACCAGCGGAAGGACCCCCCCTCTAACCGTATTTTCGGCACGCTTATGCGCCAAGGAGAGGGTTCGTCCGAGGCCGAAGTATCCGAAGGAAATAGTCGATCTACATTGGTCAGCCCCGAGGCGCGTTCGGTGTAGATGTACACTTGCGGGGCGGTCAGCGAGACGCTGGAGAGGGGGATGTGCAGCTTCCCTCGCCAGAAGCCTTGCCAGAAGCTCAGCGGGGTCCAGCCTACTTTTATGGCTTTAGCTCGTAGGAAGCGCTCACAGCCCTTATCATAAATCGTGAAACCCTCTAAGGTAAGATGAGCTAAACCGCTTAGGCGCAGGCGCTGCAGCTCTACATCGGTATCTAGCGCGGTAGCTAGGAGGTTAACTACGGCTCGCCGAGCAAAGCGCTGCCCCGCCTCTGTCCGCAGGAGCCGGTCTAATCCCAGAAGAAAAACCACCCATACTGCAAGCAGGCCCACAAAGACCCATATAATGACTCGGAAGGCCGCCCAGAGCCGTGCCCAGAGCCGGACTCGAACCGGCACGGAGTCTCCCCCACCAGTTTTTGAGACTGGCGCGTCTACCGATTCCGCCATCTGGGCCTCAGAACAAAGGTAGGAGTTTTCTCCCAAGTCAGGGTATCCTACTCGGCGCCGATTTTGTTACCTTTGAGCTATGCGGCTGCTAATTGGCGCAGTAGCGGTTGGCTTGCTACTTTCGCTACTCATGCTAAGTCTACGAGAGGAGATTACGACTTATACGGACTTTGCTACGGCAGCGGCCCATCCCGGACGCACCTATCACGTAGTAGCCGAGTGGATTGATAGGGAAAATAGCCATTACGATGCGGCTGGAGATCTCTTCTGGTTTCGGGCGCAGGATAGCCTCGGGCATGCTACTTGGGTGCGCTACCCCGACCCAAAGCCCATCAACTTTGAGGCTGCGCATAAGGTGGTTTTGATAGGAAGCTTTCGGGATAGTGTCTTCCATGCCGAAAAAATTCTCATGAAGTGCCCCTCCAAGTATAAGGAGTCCTCAGGTCAGCCGCTGTGAGGGTAGTTTGGGTTACGGGGGCTTCCTCTGGGATAGGATGGGCGCTAGCCCAGCGCTTCGCCGAGGCTGGCTGGCAAGTACTAGCGCAAGCCCGTCGAGCTGACCGATTAGAAGCGCTCGCTGCGGCGTATCCTAAAGTGATTGTGCCCTTTGTAGGAGATGTGCGTTCGTATGAGACTTGTCAAGCTGCGGTTCAGGAGGTCCTTGGGCGTTTCGGGCGGCTGGATGCTGTCATCGCCAATGCCGGCATATCGCACCGCGCCACCGTCGCAGAAGTTTCTCTGGAAGTACTGCGGGAAGTGATGGAGGTAAACTTCTGGGGGGCTGTGCATGCCAT
>CALKJV010000192.1 GCA_937995505.1 uncultured Bacteroidia bacterium
TCTCCGCCTCCTCTAACCGACGGCGAGAAAGGGCAACTACCCCCTTCACCCTTACAACTTCCGCCCAAAACAGCGAGTCGCTCATGCCCTCTGCCAAAAGCTCCACTCGCCGCAAAACCGCCTCCGCTGAGTCCAGCTGCCTGACCCCTACAACAGCCCTCGCCTGCTCTAAATATAGCTCCCCCCGCTGCCGCAGAGAGAGCCCCCCCGACCGCAAAAGCGAATCGCTCAGCGCAAGCGCTTCTTTGTAATAGCCGTACGTGAGCAGGCTTTCAGCTCGGGCTACAGCAGGCACCTGAGCATACAGCGGGCAGGAAGCTATAAGAAGGGAGAAAAGTCCTCTCATGTAGCCAAATTTAGCAGGTTCGCGGCGAGCCCGCTTTGATGAAAGGCAGTTTTAGGGTCGTGGAGGGGTGCCCAGGGCAGCTCGCCCAGCACAGGGAAAGCTCGCCGGAAATACGCTTCACTGGGATCGCCCGTGGTGCCATTTAGAACGATGCCTAAGAAGGGGAGCCCCCGCCGCTGAATAGCCTCTATGGAGAGCCAGGTGTGATTCATGGCGCCGAGGTAGGGGCGCACGACAAGGAGGAGGGGTAGCTTCCACTGCGCAAAAAGGTCTAGGAGAAAGTGCTGCTCCGTGACAGGCACATACAGTCCCCCAGCTCCCTCAATGACGAGGGGGTTAGCCGGCGGGGGCGCAGAGAGGTAGGCCCAATCTACTTCCCTCCCCTCTGCCTGAGCCGCTACGAGGGGAGCTGCGGGAAGAGCGAAACGGTACCGCTCCGGCAGCGTGGGAAGGCCTAAGCTCTGCATATACTCGCTGTCGGTGGGCTGGCCGGTTTGTACAGGCTTCCAGTAGGGCCATCCCAGGCCTGCTGCCAGCACCGCTGCTACCCGAGTTTTCCCCACATCGGTGTGGATACCTGTTACAATCAGACCCGCCATCCCTGCAAAAGTGTGTATTTTCGCCGCATGGAAAAAGCCCTACTACAGGTTGAAGGCCGTACTTACGAGCTGGATGTACTCATTGGCACCGAAGGCGAAAAAGCCTTAGACATCTCTAAGCTGCGCGACCAGTCGGGATACATTACCCTAGATGTGGGATACAAAAACACCGGCTCCACTACCAGCCAAATCACTTTTATTGATGGGGAGCAAGGGATCTTACGCTACCGAGGCTATCCCATTGAGCAGTTAGCTGAGTTTTCCACCTACTTAGAGGTGGCTTATCTGCTCATCTACGGCGAACTCCCTACCCGCATCCAGCTGGAAAACTTTGAGAACCGCATCAAAGAGCGCACCCTCATCCATGAGGATATAAAGAAGTTTTTTGACGGATTTCCCTCTTCGGCGCATCCGATGGGGATCTTGGCGTCAGTGGTGTGTTCGCTTTCGTCATTCTACCCTGAATCGCTAGATCCCTATGCACCAGATGAGGTTGTAGAGCGTAATGTCATCCGCATGCTAGCCAAAATACCCACACTCATTGCCTGGATCTACAAAAAACGTATGGGACATCCCTACATTTATCCCCGAAACGAGCGCCGATATGTAGAGAACTTTCTGTACATGATGTTTGGCATGCCTACCTATGACTATGAGCCGGATCCCCATGTAGTAGATGCGCTGGATAAGCTCTTGATTTTGCACGCCGACCACGAGCAGAATTGCTCTACGAGCACCGTGCGCACGGTAGGCTCCTCGCGGGCAAATATCTACGCCTCTATCTCGGCAGGAATCTGCGCTCTCTGGGGCCCCCTACACGGCGGCGCCAATCAAGAGGTGATTGAGATGCTGGAAATGATCAAAGCGGATGGCGGAAATGTGGCCAAGTGGGTAGACAAAGCCAAAGACAAGAACGATCCCTTCCGTCTGATGGGCTTCGGGCATCGGGTGTATAAAAACTTTGACCCCCGGGCAAAAATCATCAAACAAGCCGCCGACCAAGTCCTCAATGCGCTGGGCATTCATGATCCGGTGCTAGATATTGCTAAAAAGTTGGAAGAGGTAGCGCTCAGCGATCCGTATTTTATTGAGCGGCGCTTGTATCCGAATGTAGACTTCTACTCGGGCATTATTTATCGGGCGATTGGGATACCGGTAGAGATGTTTACAGTGATGTTTGCGTTTGGGCGGCTGGCGGGGTGGTTGGCGCAGTGGTGGGAGATGCGTCGGGCCGGCGAACCCATCGTGCGTCCCCGCCAAATGTATACCGGCCCCGCCATCCGTGAGTATGTGCCTATCGCCAAAAGAGGCTAGCCGCTGACCCCTCCCTCGCTGCCTTGAGTGGATAGGCTCATGGCTTCTTCCCTTTTCCGAAAAAAGCACGTACCTACAGGTGAGCCGCAGCGCTTGCGACGAGTCCTGTCGGTCTTAGACCTCACCGCCGTAGGCGTAGCCGCTGTCGTAGGGGCTGGCATCTTCAGCACCATCGGCGAAGCCGCAGCTATGGCCGGCAGCTCCGTAACCCTTGTATTTGTGATTGGGGCTTTTGTGGCGGGCTTGTCTGCCCTCTCCTACGCCGAAATGGCCTCCAGCGTACCTGTCTCAGGCAGCGCATACACCTACGCTTATGTGGTCTTTGGCGAAGTGATTGCATGGATAGTGGGTTGGATGCTCGTGCTGGAATATACCGTGGGCAACATCGCGGTGGCTATCTCGTGGTCGGGCTACTTTCAGGCGCTTTTAGCCAGCTGGGGAGCCCCCTTTCCGCCCTATCTCGTGCAAGATCCGCTTTCTCTCTGGCGAGAAGCGCAAAAGTATCTAGCGACGGGCGACCCGGCCTTTCGTGCAGCTTATGAGGCCTGGCAAAGTGCTCCTCGCCTCTTAGGCGTGCCCGTAGTGCTAAATCTCCCCGCCCTAGCTATCACGGCCCTAGTTACGCTCGTAGCCTATATCGGTATTCGCGAAAGCCGCCTCGCCAATAACCTCCTCGTGGCGCTCAAGATTGGGGCTGTGCTGCTCGTGGTAGGAATCGGGGCTTTTTTTGTACAGCCGGAACGTTGGTTAGCTTTTATGCCCAATGGCTTTTCCGGC
>CALKJV010000193.1 GCA_937995505.1 uncultured Bacteroidia bacterium
CGTAAGCGGATGGGTTCATCTACTTTTCGCCGCAGCCGGCGGTAAAAAATCTCCGTCACGAGCCACACGAGCCCCATGGAGAGGAGCATAGCCAAAAAAGGGGGTACATGGAAGAGGATTTTTTGCACAGGCACTGCCAAAATGCCGCCAATTCCCACAAGAAAGACTATCAGGCTTACTCGCTTAGGGATATCATCTTCAAAAGGCGTTATCTCGCCCAGCTGGATAGAAGTACCGCGCAGCAAACGGGCCAGCACAAAAAATGGCACCAGAATAGAAACTACACTCGGCAGAAAGACCCGCTGGATAATATTTGTCTCGGTAATACAGCCCTTAATCCAGAGCATGGTAGTAGTTACATCGCCGAGAGGGCTCCAGGCTCCGCCGGAATTTGCCGCTAATACCACCAGCGAAGCCCCTATGAGTCGAGCGCTACGATTCTCTTCAGGGAGGACCTTTTGCAGAAGGGAAACCATCAGCAGCGTAGCTGTCAGGTTATCTATGACAGCCGAGAGAAAAAAACTCAGCGCCACCAGAATAAGTAGAAATAACCACAAACTCCTTACTCGTAAAAGCTGCAGCACAAATTGAAATCCATCGTAGGAGTCTACTACTTCTACGATGGTCATAGCACCTAGTAGGAAAAATAGTATGCTTGCGGCCTCACTTAGGTGGTGGAGAAGGGCCTCTTCTGTGTGGGGCGGTACAGCTCCCTGCGTAAATAGCGGAATCCCAAAAAGCGCAAGCCAGCTCAGAGTACCGACGAGAATAGCCGTAGCTGCCTTATCTACGTGTAAACGATGCTCTAAGGCAATGAGGGCATATCCGCCTGCAAAAAGCGCTATGATGAGGGCTTCCACGGACGCAAAGGTACAGCTTGCGAGAAGGCCTCTCGCACCGCCGCAGCTATAGATAGCCGGTCATACCCACACAGTGCATACTGCTCAGCCTGCATGGCGTGTTCCAAAACAATGTCGGGCGCTCCCAAACGGCGTACCGGTAAGCTATATCCTCTATCTGCGAGCCATTCCAGCACGGCACTCCCTACCCCGCCGATGCGTACCCCGTCTTCTACAGTAATGATGTAGCGATATAAGCGGGCCACTTCCTCTAAAAGCTCCTCGTCTAAGGGCTTTGCAAATCGTAAATCATATACCGCAGGAAATAGCCCTTCCGCCGCAAGGATCTCCGCAGCTGCTAAAACCTCATTGCCGATGTGTCCGTAGCTGAGAATAGCCACGCCTTCGCCTTCTCGTAGGAGTCGCCCTTTGCCGATAGGGAGTAGCTCAAAAGGAGTGCGCCACTCTAAGAGTACGCCATTGCCTCGGGGATAGCGTATCACAAAAGGACGCTCAGCCTGAAGGGCGGTGTACATGAGATTGCGTAGCTCTGACTCATTTAGCGGAGCCGAAAGGATAAGGTTAGGTATAGGCCGCAGGTACGCAATATCATACAGCCCTTGATGGGTGGCGCCGTCCGCTCCCACAGCGCCCGCCCGGTCTAAGCAAAAGATTACTGGTAAGTTCTGAATCGCCACATCGTGGATGACCTGGTCGTAGGCCCGTTGTAAGAAGGTAGAGTAGATATTACAGAAAACCTTCATACCCTGGGTCGCCAGGCCTGCGCTGAAGGTAACAGCGTGCTGCTCGGCTATGCCCACATCATAGCAGCGCTCCGGCATGAGCTGATGCATTTTCGTAAGGCCAGAACCAGAAAGCATGGCTGGAGTCACAGCTACGACCTTGGAGTCTAAGTGGGCTAGCTCAATGACAGTTTCGCCAAAAACATCCTGGTACCGGGGCGGGGTGGGTTTAGTATTTGGAGGATCAACCGGTTCGCCGGTCTTCGGGTCGAAGCGAAATGCAGGCGCATGCCATTTGATTTGATCTTTCTCGGCTGGGGGAAAGCCCTTTCCTTTTACGGTGCGACAGTGCAGGAGCTTAGGTCCTGGGAGGTTTCGCAGGTCTGAAAGAATATCTACAAGCCCCCGTACATCATGGCCGTTGACTGGCCCAAAATATCGCAAACCTAAACTCTCGAATAGCACTGCGGGCCGGGATAGCAGAAAGGTGAACATCTCTTCTAACCGAGCGGCGTAATCGCGCACCGGAGCGCCCAGTCGCTCCTGCAAGCGGGTCAGAAATCGCCAAATCTCTTCCCGAAACCGATTGTAGGTTCGCGAGGCCGTAATCCCCGCCAAATAGTCCTTTATGGCGCCGACATTGGGGTCAATAGATATCTGGTTGTCGTTGAGGATAATGAACAGGTCTGGCTGTAAGGCTCCGCCGTTATTGAGCCCTTCGTATGCGAGCCCTGCGGTGAGGGCCCCATCGCCGATTACGGCTACGACTTTGCGGTGGGTTTGGCCTGTGTGCTTGAGGGCCTCTACCATGCCTAGCGCAGCCGAGATAGAAGTAGAAGAGTGCCCAACTCCAAAGGTGTCATACGGCGACTCCTCCCGCTTCGGGAAGCCCGCAATCCCATCCTTGAGGCGATTAGTATGGAAGGCGCCCCTGCGGCCTGTGAGCACCTTATGCCCGTACGCCTGATGGCCTACATCCCATACAAGCAGGTCTTCAGGGGTTTGGTACACAT
>CALKJV010000194.1 GCA_937995505.1 uncultured Bacteroidia bacterium
ATTGGTACGCAGCCGAGCCCGCAGCGGCATGGATACCGTAAAAATCACCTTATCTCCCGACTCTACATGCCCCATGTCTCGCAAAATCTGGAGCACATCTTGAATCGTATCGTAGGTGCCCTCTTGCCGCCTATAATAGTACGCCCGTACACCCCATAGAAGGTTCAGCGTGCCTAAAATACGCGGATTGGGTGTAAAGATGAATATATCCGTTTGCGGTCGCCATCGCGCGAGCTGAAAGGCCGTATACCCCGAATAGGTCAGACCTACGAGCGCTCGGGCTTGCACTTCAGAAGCAAGCGTGCAAGCCGTCCAGCATAGAGCATCCGAGTCGTAAGTCGGCGAAGCCGGGTCGGGATACCCCGCTACTCGATAGATGTCGGGCTCCCTTTCGGCCTGTCGGAGGATCTGCTGCATGTAGCGCACGGCTTCTACGGGAAAGGCCCCCACCGAAGTCTCGCCGCTAAGCATTACGGCATCAGCCCCATCTAAAACCGCATTGGCTACATCCGTAACCTCAGCCCGAGTAGGGGTTGGATTTTGGATCATGCTCTCTAACATTTGGGTAGCCACCACGACGGGCTTACCCAGCCGAACGCACGTCTGCACAATGCGCTTCTGCCAGAAAGGCACTTCTTCTATAGGAATCTCTACCCCTAAGTCACCCCGAGCGACCATAACCCCATCGCTTAGCGCTACGATCTCGTCTAAATGCTCTAAGGCTTCTGGGCGTTCAATTTTAGCCATAATGCGAAAGCTCGCGCCCATCCGCCGAGCAAAGGAGCGCACCTGCTGAATATCCCGCGGAAACCGCACAAAAGACACCGCCACCCAATCTAACTGCTGCCGCACAATCTCCAAAAGGTCAGTCCAATCTTTTTCTGACAGGGTAGGCAGAGAAATAGGGCGGCCAGGGAGGTTGATGCCTTTCCGGCTACCGATACGGTCACCGGCAATTACCCGTGTGCGCACTGTGCCCCGCTTATCGGTACCGAGTACCTCCAGCTGCACTCGGCCGTCTTCTATCAGCACTTTATCGCCGGGCTCTACATCTTGAGCGAGCGTTTCGTACTCTACGGGCACGGCACCGGAATTTTGCTCGGGAGTAGTAGAAAAGATAAGCTCATCCCCTGGCCGAATAGGTATCGCTGCCTCTAGCTTCCCTACCCGCATTTTAGGGCCTTGCAGGTCGCCCAGAAGGGCCACTCGCGTGCCTAAGGCCAAGTTTAGCCGCCGAACCTGCTCAATAAAGTACCGGTGCTGCTCCCAGCTCCCATGGCTCAGGTTGAGCCGCAGCACATCTACACCAGCTAAGATGAGGCGTTGTAAGATAGCCGGTTCTTGGCAGGCAGGGCCAGCCGTGGCTAAGATCTTGACCCTATTGTACGAAACTGCCTCCACCCAGCGAAGGTAACAGCTCCCCGCAAATCATGGGGCTTGTTCTAACCAGCTCTCTATCCACGCCCGAAGGTCAGCCAGGCCCTTTCCGGTACGAGCCGAAACCCACCCTCGCCACTGCGCGCCCGCATACACTTCCCCAAAAAGCCGCTCGTGCTGATAACGCTGCTTTTGGGTGATAGCATCTGCCTTTGTGGCGAGGAGGCCGTAGAGGAGCCCTTCGCTCTCTAGCCAGCTCACCCACTCCCGGTCGATGGGTTGAGGGGGTAGCCGCCCATCCACTAGCACCCACACAAAAGGCCGAACCTGCCGCAAGAAAGCCTGTACTTTATTCAACCAGGCCCTCCGCTGCGCAAAAGAAGCCTTCGCATAGCCGTAGCCGGGCAGGTCTGCCCAAAGGTACCTTTCGCCCTCCTTGTGGTACAGCATAATGCTCCGGGTTCGGCCTGGCTGCTGACTCACTGCCGCTACCCGAGTACCTAAGAGCGTATTAAGCAGCGACGACTTACCGACATTAGAACGCCCCGAGAGGGCAAACACAGGCAAACGCGGCCACGACTCTCCCTCCTGATACCGCCGTACCATAGCTTTACCACCTTTCTCCGGCCTGTACGGCCATACAGAGACGATTTTGGGGGGGATAGGGCAAGCAGATGTACTTCGGATTGTACGCACAGTACGGGAAATACGCCCGATTGAAATCTATACAAGCACTATCCCCTGCAAGCTCTACGGGCACATACCGGCCCCCTTCATAGGAGAGCCCCGACGCCGCCGTAGAATCCCAGAAGGCCACATAAGCCCCCCCTTCCCTTTCGCCGTACACCAGTAGGCGCACAGGCTTTTTACAGCTATCTAAGGCAGGAAGGTCTAGCCACAGCGCGCCTATGACGGGCGCCAGAGCCGTAGGTAAGGGCTCATACCGCCCTCGCAGGCGCCAGCTTGGTTGGATAGGAAAGTACCGCAGTCCTAAAAACCTACCTCGCTCTTCCTCGGGGATAGGCGAGCGTTCACCGACCCGAAAGAGACTGTCTTTGGTCCGACGCGCCTCAGCTAATAGCTGGCTATATCCCTCCCACTGCTGCTGACATAAACTAACCGCCGAGACAGGAGAGCGTTTCTCCCGCCGAGGCCACAAGAGAAGCCCCAAAACTACCAGCGCTACTCCTACCGCTAAGGCCTTCCAAGACAGCCAAGGTCGCATCCTACGCAAACTTACACCGCTTAGAAAAGAAGCTCGGCGAAAAGAAGTATTTTTGCTCATGCGCACGCTTTTGCGTATCTACCCTCTTTGGCTGCTGGGCTTACTCGGGCTGAGCTGGGCGCAATATGCGATTGGGCATCGCACGATTACCTTCAATGATCCTACCCGCAGCGGCGGCTTTGGCAGTGGCGGAGGCCCCGGCCGTCAGATCCAAACCGAAATTTACTATCCCGCCACTAGTAGTGGAGCCAATACGCCCGTAGCCGCAGGCACCTTTCCTGTGATCACCATCGGACATGGCTTCGCTATGGCATGGAGTGCGTATCAGAACCTCTGGGAATATTTCGTCCCCAAAGGCTATATCGTAGCCCTGCCCCGCACGGAAGGAAGCATCATTCCTGCGCCCAGTCATCAAGACTTCGCCCTAGACCTCAGGGTCGTCAGTGAGCGCATGCAAGCGGAAGGGCAAAACCCCAGCTCGCCTTTTTATCAGCGAGTGAGCCCCCGTTCAGCGATTGCAGGCCACTCTATGGGCGGAGGCGCAACTATCTTAGCGGCTGCAGGCTATACGCAAGTTACTTGCATTGTAGGGTTTGCCCCCGCCGAAACAAACCCCTCCGCTATCCAAGCCGCTAAGCAAGTTACAGTGCCAGCGATCATCTTCTCCGGTGTGCAGGATGGCGTCACACCGCCGCCGCAGCACCATCAGCCTATTTTTGACTCACTGCGCTCTACTTGTAAGACCTTCATCAGCATTACGGGTGGAGCGCACTGTTACTTCGCTAATCCGAATGCCAACTGCGATTTCGGCGAAGGTACCGCCTCTACGGGCATCTCTATCACTCGCGCCCAGCAGCAAGCTATCACGCAAAGCCTCCTCCTGGAATACCTCAACGCTTACTTAAAAGACAGCTGCTATCAGCGCTTCATTGACTCCATGCAGGCAAAGCCAGGGATTATGTTCGTACATATTTGCAATTACACAGCCCTGACCGTAACGGGGCTCGTAACCCATCCCTCTTCTGGCCAAAACGACGGACGCATCCAGCTAAGTGTCTCTGGAGGTACGCCCCCTTATAGTTTCTGGTGGAGCAACGGCGCCACAACCCAAGATTTAGAAAATGTCGGCGCCGGCACATACACTGTCACAGTACGTGATGCGCAGGGCTGCACGAGCACAGAGACTTTTACGCTGAGTGAGGTAATGGGGCTTCCTGGCTGGTTTGGAGCGAGTTTGGGCTATCCCAACCCTTTTATGGAAGAGCTGCACGTACCGCTCTGGAGGCCGGGAGAGGTCCGATTAGTAACCCTCGCCGGACAAGTGATTTATACTTCGCAGGGCATTCCCCCTGAGGCCTTGCTCTCTGTAGAAGACTTACCTCCCGGGCTTTATCTGCTGCAAACCCCTAGCGGCAGCCAAATTGTACAAAAACTTCCCTAAGGCTGCTGGACTGCCTTAGTCTAGCCGCAATCGCTGCATTAGCCGTAGAAGCGGCTTCGTGTAGAGCATCGTGTAAAAGTGCAGGTTTCGCACGCCGTGAGACAAAAGATCCATGGCTTGCTGATAGGCCCAAGCGATGCCTATCTCGGCTACTTCGGATTCACTCTTGGCCGAGAGAACAGCCTCTGACAGAGCTTCGGGTATGGTAATATGAAAACTCCGAGGCAAGCTATACAACTGCTCGCGCTTAGTGAGGATTTTGAGTCCAGGGATAATCGGAATATACACGCCTGCCGCTCGAGCTCGCTCTACAAACTCATAGTAGTGCCGATTGTCAAAGAACATTTGCGTAATCGCATAGCTCGCTCCGGCATCTTGCTTGCGCTTGAGGTTGAGGATGTCAAAGGCGAGGTTAGGGGCTTGATAGTGTTTCTCAGGGTAAGCGGCTATCCCCACACAGAAGCGCGTGGGCTGGGCGTCGGTCAGCTCATCTAAGTAACGGCCCTGATTCATCGCTGTAATCTGCGCTACCAGCTCTACAGCGTACTGATTTACGGTGCGGTCGGGACGCGGAGGGCGAGCGTATCTCTCTTCACCCTGCAAGGCTAGGACATTTTCTACCCCGAGGTAATGCAGTTCTATGAGAGCATCTTCGGTCTCCTCCCGCGTAAAGCCATGGCATAAGAGATGAGGCACAGGTTCTATGCCGTACTTATACTTTATGACGGCGCATAGCCCGAAGGTACCCGGACTGCGCCGTTTCACTCGCCTACGGAAGGTGCCATCTGGCTGCTCTTGCCACACTACTTCGGCTGCATGGCTAGTGATATTGATATAACGAGGTCGATGAGGCAAAAGACTCTCAATCGCCGCATGCACTTGCCCGATACTAGCCCCACGTCGCGGCGGAATAATCTCTACACTGATAAAAGGCGCCGGTTCCAGCGAAAGGATCTCAGCTACATGCATACCTCAGCTCCACAAAGATAAGGCATCTATCCGACACCGCCTCACTGACCAAAAGCAATCCCGCATGCTAAAAAAATTAGCCCCCCGTGTGCGGGGGGCTATGATGACGCAAATTACGCTTACTTGACTAAGCTCAATACTTATCTTGGCCAGTAAGCTTCTCCTCTACTCCGTCAGCCGTGCTCGCTGTCGCAGAAAGTACTGAGGAAAGCGCACCCGAATCCAAGTCCGCAGGTACCTTTACGGAGAAAGATATCATGTATTGCCCGTCTGCGCTCGCTAACTCCCAGGCCCCAACTTTGTAGCCGGAGTTTGCTTCCAAAAGCTGGAGGGCAGACTGAGCCGGGATAGTACGGGTTTCTACATATACTGGCGACCAGATCTCTCGAACCTCATAATTCCCCAACCGCTGGGTTTTAGAGTTCACAAACACCATCTGCGTGCGTCCCCCATCTGTCTCGTACACCAGCTTGTAGCGTCCGCTTTCCGTAAGCTCATATTTGAGCCCTTCTTTCTTGAGCGCCTTCTCTACACGCGAATCTTGAGCCCGTAGAAAGCTACCAAGACTCAAAATGCTGCAAAAGAGAAAGACTACACGTGC
>CALKJV010000195.1 GCA_937995505.1 uncultured Bacteroidia bacterium
CCGAAGCCTCCCCGCCCCCCAGTATCCGAGATAGTGAAATCTCCATGGCCCTCAAGCAAACTACCTTCCCTAAAGGAGGTAAGTTTCCTGCTCTATCCGCAGAGTTCCATGGGATGAAAATTTTTTCTCTGCGTAACGAGAAAGATATCGTCAGAGAAGCCGACATCTTCGCTAAGGAGGGCAAAATATTCTGGTACGCCCTTCTGGAATACGGGGAGCGAGAGTACGTGCTGCTCGCCAAAGGGCGGCCAGAACATCGCTTTGAAGAGGTACTGAGCCGGGCTATAAGCCCTACCGGCGAGGTTATCGCCATCAAACATCGTCTGCAGGGCTCCTATCGTGTCTATCTCAATGGCGAAGAAGGTCGCCCCTTAGAAGACATCTCTAATCTAGTGCTTTCCCCTGATAATAAGCATCTTGCCTACATCGGCCGGAAAGGCGAAGAGTTTTTTGTATTTTTGGACAATATCGGCATGGGGCCTTTTAATCAAGTTGCCTGTCTTACCTTCAAGCCAGGTACCGAAAGCGATCTATTTTTTGCTTACCAGCCTGAAAAGAACAAATGGGTCATCCGAGACCAGGTCGACAATCGCTATGGCGAGCCGGTGGCTGCTGTTGATGGGCTGACTTTTTCTCCCGACGGGCACCGAATGGTGTATGTCGTCCTCAAAAATCGCAAGCTCCACCTACAAGAAGGAACTACCTTAGGACCGCCTTTTGACCTTATCTCAGATATCCGATTTACGCCAGATAGCCGACATCTTATCTATCTTGCGCAAAAAGGTGTGCAAATAGGTATTACTTGGGATAATGACCCTTTGCATTTTGCCGAGGGGATAGCGTACGTAACGGTCTCTCCAGACAGCCGCTTCGTGGCGTACGTGGCTCGCTCCAAAGACCAGCAGCATCTGTACATACAGAAAAAGTCTTTTGGTTCCTACGATAAAGTAGAACGTCCTTTTATCACAAAAACCCAGCCAGCGGTAATTTATCCCGTAGTTATCCAGAAACGCCATCATATTTTTGTAAATGGAGCTCCGGAGGCAGGACCCTTTGAGGCGATTACGAAATTTAGTGGGCAGGGAGATAGCTACGCCGCCTTCATTCGGAAAAGTGCCCAAGAACACGCCGTACTTCGTGACGGGAAGTTAGGGGCTTCCTACTCTTCTGTGGATTTGATGACTTGGGATGACACGGGAAAAAACTTTGCCTACATCGCCCGACGCAAGGGAGGCTGGAGCGGAGTGGTCTGGAACGAAACCGAAAGCGACCAGTACGACTTTGTGCAGCATCTAATCTTCGCTCCGGGCGGAAGGGCTTTGTTGTTTTTCGCCCGACGGCGAGATGGCTGGTATGCCGTGCTGAACGATATGCCTATTCCTGAGTCTCTCTGTCAGGAGATCCTCTGTGCGCCGGTCTATGACGAGCGGTTTCGAGCGTTCGTGTATCTGTATCGGCAGGGGCGCGATGTGTATGAAGGGCGCATTGCCCTGCGATGAGTAGGGAGCGCTGTCTTACAGAGCTATCGGCTGGCTTAACCCCCCAAGATATACTCTGCCTCGGGCGGGCCTTAGCGCTAGCCCGTCGCGCCTCTCCCGCAGAAGTGGAACCCAACCCGCCTGTAGGTGCCGTTATTGCTATCTCCGATAGTATCTTAGGGGAAGGCTACCATCGCCTTTATGGAGGGCCCCATGCAGAGATAGAAGCCCTCCGCCAAGTCCGATTTCCCGAAAAGCTCCCCGAGGCTACCCTCTATGTAACCTTGGAGCCCTGTTGCCACTCGGGTAAAAAAACTCCACCGTGTGTACCGGCGGTGATTCGGTCGGGGATTCGCCGGGTAGTCATTGGACAGATAGATCCTAACCCGGCTGTGCGCGGCGAAGGTATACGGCAGCTGCGAGCCGCAGGCGTGGAGGTCATTCTAGCCCCAGACTCTCGGCCTTTCCGTCGTCTGCTGCGACACTTTGAGACGAATGTACACTTTCAGCGCCCTTACCTGACGCTCAAGTGGGCCCAAACCCCTGGCCCGACAAGACAGTTTCCCTTCCCCGGAGGTATTATAGGCAGTCGGCAGATCGGACGATGGCCTATATCAGGTTTCTGGGGGCGGGTATGGGGGCATCGCTTGCGAGCTGCCCATAGCCATATCGCTGTAGGATATCGCACGTGGGTATTAGACTCGCCGACACTTACCACGCGGCTATTTCCAGGCGGTAGCCCAAAGCGCATCGTCTTTTATAAGCCAGGCCGCTTGGTGCCTGAGTCCACCGAAGGCGTGTCATTCTTTCCCTTGGGCGAGGTAAGTACCGCTACCCTCCAAAAGCTGTATCAGGAGCATCGGGTGGGTTCTCTGCTTATTGAGGGGGGGGCGCAGCTCCTAGAGCAATTTCTGGCCGCAGACATATACGATGAAGTGCAAGTGCTTGTTTCTTCTACAGCGCCCTCTCCTCCAGTCGTTGAAGCTGTCCGAGCACCAGCTTGGCCTCGTCTCATGTGGCGTCGTACTGTGCTTAGCGCTACGGAGGAGCTCTGGCGCGGTCGGCCGTTCAATTCCCCCTAAACTTTCCAGCCCTACTTTTAGTTAATTTTGCTGCATGGCTACCACGACTTCCCCCACCAAAGGAGCTTGGCTCCACACTACCGTGGGCCGCAAAGTCCTAATGGCGGCTACTGGGCTTTTTCTGATAACCTTCCTTGTCGTGCACTTAGCGGGGAACCTCCTCCTTTTGCGTAATGATGGCGGTGCGGCCTTCAACGCCTATGCAGAGTTTATGAGTACGAATCCCCTCATCCGAGTGCTGGAAATAGGCCTCTTTGCAGGTTTTGTAGTGCATATTTATCAAGGATTATACTTTATCTTCACGGAGCGCCGTGCCCGCCCCAAAGGCTATACCCTCAATCAAGCTTCAGCTAATAGCAATATCTTTTCCCGCACCATGCGCCTAAGCGCTGTCGTGGTGCTGGTCTTTCTGGTAGTGCATTTGCGGCACTTTTTCGTGGAACATCGCCTCTTAGGCACTCCGCTTACGATGTATGAGTCTTGCAAGATTGCCTTTGAGAATCCCTACTATAGCGCCTTTTATGTACTGAGCATGGTCTTGCTCGCGTTTCATTTGGCGCATGGGTTTTACAGCGGCTTCCAGACCTTAGGCCTCGTGCTCAATAAACGCATAGAGCGCCTTCTCAAATGGGGAGCTGCAGGCTTCGCATTTCTCGTGCCGCTGGGCTTTGCTATCATTCCGATGTACTTTCTCTTGAGCAAATATCTATAGCCTATGTCTGAAATACTGACGGCTCCGAGCCCTACGATTACCGCTCCGCTGACTTGGAGCGAAGGAAATTTGATTGAAACCTCGCGCTGCCCTTCTGGTGACTTAGAGAAGCGCTGGACTCGCCACAAAGACAACCTGCGCCTGGTAGCCCCACACAATAAGCGCAAACTGGATATAATTGTAGTAGGCGCAGGCTTGGCGGGGGCTTCTGCGGCTGCGAGCCTTGGGGAACTCGGCTATCGGGTCAAAGTCTTTGTCTACCACAATTCCCCACGCCGGGCTCATAGCATTGCTGCCCAAGGCGGCATCAATGCCGCAAAAAACTATCGCAATGACGGCGATAGCATCTGGCGTCTCTTCTATGACACTATCAAGGGAGGCGACTTTCGTGCCCGCGAGTCTAATGTCTATCGCTTAGCGGAGGTCAGTGTAAAGATTATTGACCATTGTGTAGCGCAGGGAATACCGTTTGCGCGGGAGTATGGGGGGTATTTGGATACCCGGTCTTTTGGTGGGGCGCAGCTCATGCGCACCTTCTATGCCCGTGGGCAAACAGGCCAGCAGCTGCTCTTGGGCGCGTATAATGCCCTTCAGCGGCAAGTGGCAGCCGGTACGGTCCAAGTCTTCTACAACTACGAGGTGCTAGATATCGTAGTAGAAGAGGGTCGCGCCAAAGGCATCATTGTACGCAATCTAATTACAGGCGAAATCCAGCGAGTAGCGGCACACGCTACGGTGCTCGCCACAGGCGGCTACGGCAACGCCTACTTCCTCTCTACAAATGCTCGTCTCTCTAATGCTACGGCCACTTGGCGTGCGCATCGCCGGGGCGCCTACTTCGCCAATCCCAGCTTCGTGCAAATACACCCTACCTGCATACCTCAGTCTGGGGATTACCAATCTAAGCTCACCTTGATGAGTGAGAGTTTGCGTAATGATGGGCGGGTATGGGTACCTCGCACCCCTGGCGATAAGCGCCGCCCCCAAGGTATCCCCGAAAGTGAGCGTTGGTATTACTTAGAAGAGTGGTACCCGTCTTTCGGGAACCTCGTACCGCGCGATATTGCTTCTCGAGCAGCTAAGCGCGTGTGTGATATGGGCTATGGGGTCGGGCCCACAGGCCGAGCGGTGTACCTAGACTTTTCCGACGCGATTCAGCGGTTGGGACGAGAGGTGATCTATCAGCGCTATGGAAACCTCTTTGAGATGTACGAAGAGATCACTGGTGAGAGCCCTTGGGAAACTCCTATGCGCATCTATCCCGCCGTGCATTACACCATGGGGGGCCTCTGGGTAGATTACAACCTCATGACTAATATTGAAGGGCTCTATGCGGTTGGGGAAGCCAACTTCTCGGACCATGGAGCCAATCGGCTCGGCGCAAGCGCCCTCATGCAAGGTCTAGCTGATGGGTACTTTATCTTGCCGTACACAATAGGGGATTATTTAGCTACCCAGCTTTTTGTCAAGCCCTCCACCGATACAACGGCCTTTGCCCAAGCTGAAAAAGAGACCCAGCAGCGTATTGAGAAGCTGCTCCAAACTAAGGGTACTCGCACCGTGGATGAGCTGCATCGGGAGCTGGGCAAAATCCTCTGGGACCACTGCGGCCTGGCGCGCAACGCCAAAGACCTAGCAGAAGCTTATAACGCCATTAAACTTCTCAAAGAGCGCTTCTGGAGAGAAGTAGCTGTACCCGGCACGGGCAGCGAGTTCAACCAGAACCTGGAAAAGGCCCTTCGGGTAGCTGACTTTTTAGAGTTAGGCGAGCTCATGATTATTGACGCCTACCATCGTGAGGAGTCGTGTGGCTGCCACCTGCGCGAAGAGTACCAGACCGAAGAAGGAGAAGCGCTTCGGGATGATAAGAAATTTGCCTATGTGGCAGCGTGGCAGTGGAACGGCGAAAATCAGTCTCCTACCCTACACCAGGAGCCGCTCCAGTTTGAATTTGTGAAACCTACCGTTCGGAGCTACAAATAAATTGGCTTATGCATTTCACTTTGCGAGTCTGGAGACAAAAAAATGCCCAAGATACGGGTCACTTTGAAATTTATGATATAGATGGAGTTTCGCCGGATGCCTCCTTCCTGGAAATGCTGGATGTGCTGAATGAAAAGCTCATCAAGCAAGGCAGAGAGCCAGTAGCTTTTGATCACGATTGTAGAGAGGGTATTTGCGGGTCGTGTGGGATGTTTATCAACGGCCGAGCGCATGGTCCTCTGCGCAATATCACGACCTGCCGGCTGTATATGCGGCACTTCCGAGATGGGGAGACTATTACGATTGAGCCTTTTCGTGCGAAATCCTTCCCTGTCATCAAAGACTTAGTTGTGGACCGTTCGGCGCTGGATAAGATTGTGCAGGCGGGCGGATACATCTCGGTGAATACAGGGAGTTCCCCCGACGCCAACTCTATTCCTGTACCGAAGCCTGCGGCTGACTTGGCGTTTACATATGCGGCCTGTATTGGATGCGGGGCGTGTGTGGCTGCTTGTAAAAATGCTTCGGCTATGCTCTTCACTGCGGCTAAGGTGGCGCACTTTGCTATGCTGCCCCAGGGTCAGCCTGAGCGCCGTCAGCGGGTCAAACGCATGGTCGCTCAGATGGATAAGGAGGGCTTTGGTCATTGTACGAATACAGGGGCTTGTGCCGTAGAGTGTCCCGCTAAGATCCCTCTCACGGCTATAGCTCAGCTCCAACGCGACTTTATCTGGGCGAATCTCTCCCCTGATCCTCACGCTGCCTCATCCTCCTGACCTTCAGCGAAAAGCCTCTCCTCCCCATAACCTTTCCCAAAGGCGATGGCCCCCTTTCGGGGGCCTTACCCAGAACTCCCTGCAAAGACCAGGGGCTATACTCTGTATTACGCAATTCTGGAAGAGGGATGAAGTTGGGTTTTTAGAATCGCACCCGAACCCCGCCGGCTAAGTCAAACCGAGGTTGAGCGGGAGAGAGAGTGGTATAAAGATTGCCCTGTGCGAAAAGCTCTACGGGACCGGCAGGAAGGAGGAGACCTGCGCCGAGATGGCCAAGCAATTGCATTTCAGTTCTTTCGTCGGCTTGGCGGACTCGGATGCCTCCCTCCAGGTAGGGCGCAAGGGAAGTCCCACGCCGACCGCAGGCACCGCTACCACACGCAGCTCCATTTAGATACTGCTGGAAGGCTAAGCCTGCCGTAAGCCCATTTGTGCTTACATCTTTTCCGGCTACGAGGGCGAGGTTGAGGTATGGGTTACCGCCCATCGCAAACCGCGCTGAAAGGGCTCGCAGGCCATCTTTGCTCAGCAGTACGCCTACAGCTTTTTCGCCCGAGGGTTGGGCAAAGCCTACCAGGACGAGGCCCAGTAGCA
>CALKJV010000196.1 GCA_937995505.1 uncultured Bacteroidia bacterium
GCATTAACCTGGCGCAGCTCGTGTATCTGAAAGTTATAGAAATCCCAGATGAGCTGCCCAAAACGCTGCCGCTCAGCTTCCGGCGGATTGGTGGCGAGATACTCCCGTAAATGCAGGCCTTCCAGCCACTCCATCGTGAGCACCTTATCGCCGCACAGCTCTGGATAATACTCAGGGAAGCGCAGCCCCGGCTGCGCTTTACAGAGATTCTTGAAGGCTAAGGAATTTTCCAGCTCCTTTCGGTAATCAGCCTCCTCCAAGAACTTTTCCTCCATCTCCTGAATATACGGCTCCAATTCCTCTAAGGGAATGCGGGTAATGCGCGGCGCAAAGGTGCGGAAGATCTTCATGTCGGAGTGGATAGACTCTGCCACACCAGGGTACTGGATTTTGACGGCGAGCTTTTTTCCGTCTTTCCAGGCCTCATGAACCTGCCCCAGCGAAGCGGCACGCAGCGCTCGGATATTGAACTTATCAAATACCTTCTCCGGTGGCTGGCCGAGACTACGCTTGAAAACTTGCACTACCATAGGGCCGCTCATGGGGGGCACATTGTACTGGGCATTTTGCATTACCTCCACAAAAGACTTGGAGAAATTGATGGTATCCAGCGAAATCGTCTGAGCGACCTTAAGCGCAGAGCCGCGCAGCTCTGTAAAGGTCTTGAGCAAATCCTCTGCGTTCTCTCTATCTAAGTCCTCGGCGGAGACCTCTTGTCCCATGAGCTTTTTGGCTTGATGCTTCACGACATTGGCACCGACCCTAAGACCGCCTTTGAGAAACTGAGAAGCCCGAGCAATTTTGCTCGTGGGCAGCTTGTCCTGCTCCTGCGATGAGTTTGCCATACTGAGCGCAAAGGTAGGTAAAACCTTTTAGCAAAAAAACTCTTCCCCTCTCGGGCTCGCCTCCTCATCTTACATAGCGAAGCGCAGAATAACCGCCAGAAGGAGCTGCACGAGAGAGAGCCCCAGTAGCCACAGCCCAGGAAATGCTTGCCTTTCCCGAAGGTATAGCCCTACCCCAAAAAGCAGCCCTCCCAGCGCCGCTCCCATTACTCCGTACAGCCCCTGGTAAGACAGGGTTACCGATGCCCCTTTTATCTCCAAAAGATACACAGGCTGCCCAAAATTTTGCACGAGGAAAAGAAGGAGCCCGAGGCGTGCCACTTCCGCAAGGATTAAGCTAATCCAGAAATAGCCTCCCCACCCTCGCTTACGACTCGCTACAAAGCCCAGCAAGATAAGCCCCAGCGCATATACATACGGGGCATACAAGAGAAAGCGCATGCCGTAAGGTACAACTCTTACCTCTTCCGAAGCCAATTTGTTATACCTATCATGCTGTACCGACTCAAGACTGACCAGTTTATCCCAGCCCCCATAGACGAGGTATGGACCTTCTTTTCGCGCCCAGAGAACCTCAAAATGATCACGCCGCCTTACATGGGCTTTGATATTCTCTCGGAAGTACCGCCGGTGATGGAAGCAGGACTCATCATTGAGTACCGGGTACGTCCGCTTTTGGGAATTCCTCTGCGGTGGGTTACGGAAATCACCCACCTCAAAGGCCCACAGCACGGACCTGCGCCCTACTTCTTTGTAGATGAGCAACGCTTTGGGCCTTATAGCTTCTGGCATCACCGCCACACCTTCGAGCCTGTGGAAGGCGGGGTCTATATGACAGATATCGTACACTATAAGCTCCCAGCAGGGCCTTTGGGGGGGCTAGTGCATCCCTGGTTGGTGCGGCCCCGATTAGAGGAGATTTTTACTTACCGCCGAGAAAAGGTGGAAGCCCTCTTCGGTAAAGCTAAATCCCCTACAGCTGCGCTGCGCAACCTTCAGACTGCCAAGCTCGTATAAGCTTTACTTATGAGCAAGCGCAAGTACACTCCTCAAGAAAACCACGCAAATCAGCAAAACCCGAATTGGGGCACTTCTGGAACGAACAAGTTTTACGACAAAGCGCAGGGCAATCGCGGGAAGCAGCTCAATCCCACTTGGAGGCAGCCGCGTCGCCCCTCAGGGAAGTAACCTAAGCCCTACGGAATCCGCAGGCGCTGGCCTGGATGTACGGTAGATTTGAGGGTTAGGCCATTGGCTCGGCAAAGCGCATCTACGGAGATAGTGTATTTCTGTGCGATACTCCAGAGAGACTCGCCAGGCTGTACGGTGTGATAACGAACTCCAGAGGATGTAGAGGGTTTAGATGCACCTGAAGCCCCACCAGAAGGTGACGCCGCAGACGGTCCCCCCGATGCCCCCGTAGGAATGCGCAAAACCTGCCCTACGCGGATTGTAGAGCCGCGCAGGCCATTGGCCTGCTGAATAGCGGCAACGCTGGTGCGATATTTCTGGGCGATTTGACCCAGGGTCTCACCGGACTTTACACGATGAGTAAGATAAGTGGGCTTCGTAGGGCGATAGGTAGCCGCACTACCGCTAAACTGCGTGATGGACGGCGTAAGAGGCACTGTCAGAATAGGCGTCTGGGCAGCCTCAGCCGGCATAGATACAGAACGGGCTTCCAGCGTAGGATCTCCTAAGCTGTCTGCAAGAAAAGCTAGGTAACTCTGAAGCAGAGTCCCTGCAAGGAGCTGCCCTTTGAGGGCATAGCCCGCAGGTGTAAGGTGCACCATATCAGGAAGGGCAAGGCCCGCCAATCGCCATTCGCGCATGGAACCCAAAACCTCATACGCATCCCAGACGGTGGCTCCCTTCTGGGCTGCTACATAGTGTACTAGCTGAGCAGCCTGGGCCAGAAGGGGTAAAGGGCGCATCCGCCGATAAAAGTCTTGGGTCGTAGTAAGTAAAATGCTCGCTTGAGGCACAGCAGAGCGTAAGGTATCCAGCGCTGCCTCCAGCGCCTGTCGCAGCTGGGCTAAGGTAGCATTCGCTGCGTATAGGTCATTGGTGCCCAGATCTAGCACGACCAGGTCGGGCCTAAGCAGGCGCAGACTCTCTTTGAGGAGGGGGAGCGTAGCCCAATCCGAAAGGCGCGCACCATTGACGCCCATGCTGTACCAGGTAAGGCCGAAGTTTCCTTCTTCAATAAAGAGACCTTGCAGCTCTGCGTAAGCCAAACTATCGCTTCCCTCCCACCGAAAGCCTCCACGCAGCTGCATGAGGGGGATGGGGAGTATATATTCTATGCGCTGGTAGCCTGCTTCTAAGGGTAACTCTACGGCAGGTAGGGTATCGGATAGGTGAAGGTACAGGCGCACCCCTGGCCGCAAGGTGCGTACGAGTAGGCTCAGGCGAGCCCCCGCACCGGCAGCAGGCTGATAGGCGGGAGCCCAACGCAGCTCCCATTGGGCTGAGGGATCATAAGTGCCTATGGCCATTCCCGTCACACCCAACGGAAGCGCCGGCTGGAAGTGAGCGCTACGGGCCGCTATCCATTGCCCTTGCCCTAAGCTGGTATAATCATACGCCGACGACGTACCCGCAATCGCATACGGAAATACATAGCCCCTCCCACCAGGTCCCCAGAGCGCATAGAGGCGCTTGCGAATCTCTCGCCCTTGAACATCCCCTTGGATATGCGAGTCGCCAATGTGCAAAACACGCAGCTTTTGGGTATTTTGATACAAAGCCTGAAAAAATGGGCGTAGGTGTGCCGCTAAAAAGATGCGATTTTCGGAGAGTCGCAGAAAGGGATAACTTGTGTCGGGCAAAAGGTAAGCCCGTACGGAGTCTGGGTTTTGCCAAGGCGGTTTTGGCGCCTCTATCGGCTGGCCCCAGCAAGCAGACACCAAAAAAGCCCACAGCCCGACAGCGCTGACCCTCATTCTATGTAAGCAATTCCTGATATTTCTATGCGGGCGCCTTTGGGTAAGGCAGAGACAGCTACCGTCTCCCGAGCAGGATACTGCCCCTCAGGGAAAAAACGCGCATATACCGCATTGACTGTATCAAAAAAGGCCATGTCGGTAAGGTAGATGGTAACCTTCACAAGCTGCTCGGGCTTAGCACCAGCGACTTCTAGTAGGGCTCTGAGGTTAGCAAGGACTTGCTGGGCTTCGGCAGCTATACTGGATTTTTCCAGGGTACCGTCAGGCTTGAGGGCGATTTGCCCTGAGAGAAACAGCCAAGGGCCTACTCGTACCGCTGGGCTATAGGGCCCCACGGGTGGCGCCACCGGCGAAGCCAAACGCTGCATGCCGCAAGTATAGGGCTTTTCGCCAGAAACCTGCCCCCATCCCAGCGCTATCAGTACCCAACTCCACTTCCACATCTCACAAAAGTAAAAGCCCCACCTTCCCCTAAACTAAGTCTTTTGCTACCTTTGCGGCCATGGCCTGGCTTCTCGGCATCCTCATTTTTTTGCTTGTGGTAGACGCTATTTTACTGACGCTGCTAGTGCTTATTCAGCATGGCAAAGGCGGCGGTTTAGCCACAGACATCCAGGCGGTAGCGCAAGCCTCGCAGATTTTGGGGGTTCGTCAAGCCCCAGACCTGGCAGAGAAACTTACCTGGACGTTTTTCGGGGTACTAGTTGGGCTTACGCTGCTTATTCACGCGGTGCATAGTGGCATGCGGAACGAAGGAGGTGGCACGACGACCCGTACCGCAGGTGTGGTAGAGACGCAGCCCCTACCG
>CALKJV010000197.1 GCA_937995505.1 uncultured Bacteroidia bacterium
AGCGGCCTCATAGCTTTATACCAGGCGGCTATTCTCGTGCGCAGCGCAGAAGCTACCACCGTCCTCTTTGGAGCTGTGGAAGCGCCGGTGCATCCCTTTTTCGGGCGGATGATGGCTGCTTTGCGGCTCTATACGCCCTACGAGCATTATCCCTACGTGCGGCCTGGGAGTGCCGACAAAGTCAACTCTTTTGCCTTAGGCGAAGGCGTAGCCCTCGGCCTCCTTTCGCAAACCCCTATAAGCCCCTTTCAGCTCGTAGCGATACGGATAGCGACCGCCTCACCTCAAAGAGGCCTTGCCTTCACGGCTGTGGATGTAGCGGCTTTGGAGGCGCTGCTGCGTAGCATAGGAGAGACGCCGCCCGATATGGTTTTCCTCCATGCACCCGGCACTCAGCAAGGCGACACCACCGAATGGCAAGCTGTGCAAAAAGTATGGGGGGCTCTCCCTGCTCTTTCTGTAAAGGCCTTTTTCGGGCATAGCTTGGGCGCCGCGCCCTTGGTAAGTCTGAGCTTCCTCCTTGAGACCCTTCAGCGGGAAAGCTGGCCTGTGCTTCCTTATACGCCCATCTGGGGGCACCTTGAGCCTAAGCGGTGGCGAGAGGCCGTGCTCATCGGGCTAGGATACGGAGGCACCATGGGCGCTATTCGCATTCGTTATGTCGCTGGAAGCTCGCCTCAAAGCTGAACTTGCCCGCCTCCCTGAAAGGCCTTTCTGGGGCCCTCAGGCGCCAGACTTCACCTCTAATGACTACCTGGGCCTGGTGCATAGCGGCATCGTAGGTGAGCTGCTTCACCGCTGCCCGCCAGAATGGCGCCGCGGAAGTACTGCTTCTCGCTACTTAGGTGGGGAGTGCGCCGTATTTGCGCAGCTGGAATCTCTCGTAGAGACGCTCTGGGCCGCGCCGGGAGAGAAGGCCCTGCTCTTTCCCAGTGGGCTAAATGCCAACCTCGCTTTCTGGAGCTGCGTGCCGAAGCCAAAAGATACCATCGTCTTTGATCGGGAGGTCCACGCTTCTATCCGGCAGGGGATACGGCTCAGTGGTGCACGGACTTGGGGCTTCCCGCACAATGACTTTTCTGCCGCAGAGGCCCGTATCCGGAAGGCCCAGGGCGAGGTCTTTCTCGTCGTGGAGTCGCTCTACTCTATGCGAGGCACTCGGCCAGACCCCGAAGCGCTGCGTTCCCTTGTACGGCGCTATGGCTGCTCTCTCGTGATAGATGAGGCCCACACGACCCTATTAGAACCCAATGGCGAAAGCTGGAGCGCTCGGCTTGGGTTGCCGACCTTAGCGCGGCTTTTCACCTTTGGGAAGGCCGTGGGCCTCATGGGGGCTACTTGGGTAGGGCCGAGCTGGCTCATAGAGTATGTACGCCGAAAGGGATTCGCAGGCATCTACACCACAGCGATGCCCCCTCTGATAGCGTGGGCGGTAGGGGAGGTTTTGCGCCGCTCACAGGAATGGGAGCTCCGCCGAGAAGCGCTCTCCCAGCTGATTGCCTTCGCTCGGCAACGCCTCGCCCAAATAGGCCTACCCTACGAGGGCTTAGAAGGTCCGATAGCGCTGCTCCCCGCTACCCAAGAAGTCCCTCACCTCAAAAAGCTCTATCCGCCCACCGTCTCTGCGCCTGCCTATCGGCTAAGCCTACACGCGCACAATACCCTCGCCGAGGTAGAAGCGCTCCTTGCTTCTCTGCGCTCGTAGGCGCTAAGTGCGTACCTTTCGGCATGCCAGCCTACCTCCCCGGAGCGATAGTAGCTGCGCTCTCATATCCCGACCGAGTAATAGGCCGAGCTGGAAAGCTCCCTTGGTACATACCCTTGGAGCTGAAGCTTTTTCGGTCACTTACCTGGGGGGGAGTGCTAGTGATGGGGCGGCGCACCTGGGAAAGTATAGGCAAGCCCCTACCCGGAAGGGAAATTTGGATCTGGAGCCGCACGCTGGAGCCTTCTTCCCTTCTACCTGCATCAGGAGAGCGGGTACACGAGGCCGCCTCTCAGGGGCAGATACGCCTTTTTCACTCAGAAGCGCAGCTCTTAGAAGCGCTCTCAGGGGCTACAAGGCCGATTTTTTATGTAGGAGGGGCGCAGCTCTTCGCTTGGGCTCTGCCCCAGGTGCGCTCCATGTACCTTACGTGGGTGTATGGGGCGTTTTCGGGTGAAGTGCGCTTCCCGGATTTCTCTGAAAGAGACTGGGAAGCCGTGGCCTGGGAATACTTTTCCGACCGCTGTGTGCCCTTCATACGGGTACAGTATGAGCGCAAGTAGGGGAGCTGCGTAACTTTCACCAGATGCGCCAGCAGATAGCCAAGGGTTGGGCCGCTCTCACTGCCCATCGGTATGCCCAAAAAGTCGGCAAAGAAAAAGCCCATCAAGAGGCTACCCTTCAATCCCTGCTCCAGGCGGGCCGGCAGACAGCATTTGGAAAGGACCACCACCTCAGCGAGGTGCGTTCGTATGAGGAGTTTCGGCAGGCGGTACCCATCTACGCCTACGAGCAGCTGTGGGAAAGGTACCTCTCTCGCGCCTGGGCCGGGGAAGGGGAGGTTACCTGGCCAGGCCGCCCTCAGTACTTTGCAAAGACCTCAGGCACTACGGCCGGCGCGAAATACTTGCCTATCACTCGGGAAAGTGTGCCTTGTCACATTCGGGGGGCGCGAGAGGTGCTGCTTTTGTATGTAGCTCGCAAAAAGAACCCCGCCTTCGTCTCGGGAAGGTGGCTTTTTCTCTCTGGCAGCCCTGCCTTAGAGCGAAATCCCGCTGGCATCTTGTATGGACGCCTTTCGGGTATCGTGCACCATTGGGTACCCCGCTGGCTGACCCGTAATCGCTTGCCTTCGTGGGAGGTGAACTGCATAGAAGACTGGCCCGAAAAGGTAGCGCGCGTTCTCCAAGAGGCCGCCCAAACCGACCTGCGCTTACTCTCTGGCATCCCGCCGTGGATCGTGCAGATGCTAGAGGAAGCCGAAGCCCGCTTCGGGAAACCTATCCCCCAGCTCTGGCCCAATTTGCAAGTGTATGTACATGGGGGGGTAGACTTTCGGCTGTACGAGCAGGCCTTGCAAAAGCTTCTACCTGGTGTGGACTTTCTGGAGACTTTTCCGGCGTCAGAGGGCTTTTTTGCCTTTCAAGACACCGATAACGCTGAAGAAGGCCTGCGTTTGCTTACGGATAATGGCATCTTCTATGAGTTTGTGCCGTTAGAGGAGGCTGACCAGCCCAATCCCTCTCGCTTGCCTCTCTGGGAGGTGCAGCTGGGCCGGCCGTACGCAATGGTGATAACCACGAACGCCGGCTTATGGGGTTATGCCTTAGGAGATGTGGTACGGTTTACTTCACTGCGGCCTTATCGGGTGCGAGTGGCCGGGCGGGTGAAAAATCACCTGAGCGCCTTTGGCGAGCATGTCATTGAAGCGGAGGTAGAAGCGGCCCTCCAAGCCGCCCTAAAAGCCACAGGGGCCCGCGTGCGAGAGTACACCGTAGGCCCGTACCTCGGCCCCGCAAAGTCTTGCCATGAATGGCTCTTAGAAGTAGAGCAGGAGCCCAGCGATTGGGCGGCTTTCCGACAGGTGCTGGATGAGACCCTACGCCAGCTCAATCCCTACTACGACGACCTGCGGCGAGGAGAGATTTTAGCGCCGCCGCGGCTGTACCGCTTGCCCGTGGGGAGCGGATACGCCCTTTTTGCC
>CALKJV010000198.1 GCA_937995505.1 uncultured Bacteroidia bacterium
GGAGAGAGCTTCCGCCAAGCCTACCGCCTCACAGCCGCTAACCTCAAAGCCCTATTCTACCTGATTACCGGGCGGATGCGTATCTCTGAAAACCTCTCTGGCCCCATCGGTATCGCCCGAGTAGCGGGTCGCTCGTACGAAAGCGGCGGTTGGCGCAGCTTTCTCGCTTTTACCGCTGCCTTAAGCCTCATCCTCGCCGTCATGAACCTCCTGCCTATCCCGCTTCTGGATGGGGGGCATCTCCTCTTTTTGGGATTGGAAGCCGTTTTTCGCCGAGAGCCCTCCTACCGCCTACGAGAAATAGCCCAGTACGTGGGCTTGGCGCTTATTTTAGCGCTGATGCTCTTTGCCTTCTGGAATGATTTGCGGCGGCTATGAGGGGATGGCTACTTCTTATAGCCCTCGGATGGGCGCAAGACCCCTCAGCTGCGGTGGAGCTCTTTCGCATGGGGCGTTATGCAGAAGCCTACCCGGCCTTCAAGCGGCTTTTTGAGCGCTCGCAAGACTATCTCTGGGGCAGCTTCGCCGTAGAATGCCTTTTACAGGAGGGGCGAATTTCCGAGTACCAGCGCTGGCTGCAAAATGAGCGTACCCGTAATCGCCTTTCTATCTGGGGCTCTGCGTGGGAGCTGCGCAAAAGAGCCTTAGAGGGCGATACCAATGCCCTTAAGGGATGGTCTGCCTTAGTGGAGCGGCCCGAAGTGCCCTTACCTACGCTGGAAGCCTTAGCCGAAGTAGCTTACCGAGTCTGGGGCCAGTTGGAGTGGCAGCGTAGAGCTCTGCTAGCTGCCCGCCGCCAAAATCCCCTTCCGCATGCTTATGCAGAGCTTTTGCGTTTTTCCTATGAGCTGGAGGGGCGGTGGGCTGAGGCTTGGCAAGAAACTCTCTTTGCGTGGGACCCTCAGACCCAGTCCGTAGATAGCGTACTTGCTATTCTCTCGCGTTATTTAGCGGCGGGCCTGCCGGCCGATACGGCAGAGCTGTCGCTTCTGCAGCGCTGGCAGGCCCAGACCCATCCCGCCCTTGCTCAGCTCCTGGAGCGCTTCTACCTGCTCATGGAGGACTTTACAGAGGCGCTTCGCTACGCCAAAGTACTTTTCCGCTATAAGCCTGACTGCCAGCCCCTCTATGAGGTAGGCTGGACTGCCTATGAGAAGGGCCTCTTTTCCCCTGCCTTAGAGGCTTTTCGCCAAATTCTACAGGTCGGCGAAAGCTGCCCTTACTACGCTACGGTACTGCGGCGCTATTTAGAAGCAGAGGCCCTGCTAAATAAGCCAGAGCAAGCCCTCCGACTCCTGGATTCCTTAGAGCGTCGCCAGCCGGAAAGCCCTGCGCTACTCTTGGAGCGGGCTCGGTGGCTGCTGCGCTTAGGGCGCGCCGACGAAGTGATCGCCCACCTGGAGCCCTTTACGCTGAACCTCCCTTCCCTGGCAGCGCAGCGCTACCTCCTCCTCGCCGAAGCCGCCCTCCAAAAAGGTGACTTCCTCCAAGCCCGCCTCTATCTCTTGGAGTTAGAGAGCCGCTTCCCTGAGTCTAGCTGGGTCAGTGAAGCCTACTTCCAGCTTGCACGGCTGGCGTACTTTCAGGGAGAGTTTGAGCTGGCCAAAACCCGCCTACGCCTCCTCAAAAATAACACCCAAGACGACCTCTCTAATGACGCTATCCAGCTTTTTTGGCAGATAGAAGACAACCTCAAGCCGGATACCCTTACTGAGCCCCTCCGTCTTTTTGCCTTAGCTGAGCTGTATCGCCTGCAAAATCGCCCTGAGGCAGCGTTTCGCCTCTTAGACTCGCTGCAAAATACCTACAAGGGCCATCCCATCACCGATGATGTGCTTTGGCAGAAGGTCCACTACTTCCTCCAGCGGGGCGATACTACCCAAGCCCGAACCTACCTTTTGGCTCTTGCAGACTATCCTGACTCGGAGAGCTTGTATCGGGATGATGCGCTATACCTTTTGGCGCAGCTGGCTCGCTCACCCGCAGAGGCCGCTCGCTGGTACGAAAGGCTACTCCGAGAACTGCCGGGCTCCCTCTATGCACGCTTAGCGCGGGAGCGGCTCCAAGAGCTTGCCCGCTAAAGTAGGCCCAGCTGTCTCGCCTGGTCCAGCCAGCGGTCCTTCGGTACAGGCACTACGCCTACATACTCACACACCAGCCCGCCGGCGAGGTTGGCTAGCGCGACGGTCTGTGCCAGCGGTAGCCGTAGCGCTACTCCCACTGCCAGCACACTCACTACGGTATCTCCAGCTCCAGAGACATCTACGATATTGCGGTAGTGGGCCGGAAAGTGGATAAAGCCCTCTGCCTCTCCATACGCCAAGACCCCCCGCTCGCTAAGCGTTACGACGGTGTAAGTGTGCGGCATGCGGCGCCGAAGCTCTAGGACTGCTTCCTCTATGGCGTTTAGGGGCGCATCCAGTAGCGAAGTACTCAATGCCTCCCCAAGCTCCCTTAGGTTGGGCTTGAAAACGGTCACTCCGCTGTAAGCCCAGAAGTTCGCCTTTTTCGGATCCACCAAAACCGAAACTCCATACGACTGAGCCGCCTCCACTAAGCTTCGGATGATCTCGGGGGTCAAGGTGCCCTTATCGTAGTCTTCTAGGATGAGGGCGTGGGGCTGCTGCTGGAGGAGGCTTCGGGCCTTGAGGAGAAAGGCCTCTCGCAGGGGGCCGCTCAGCGCAGTCCGACTCTCCCGATCTACCCGCAGAAGGTGGTGATTTTGCGCAATAAGGCGAATCTTCGTCGTAGTAGGGCGGCTGCTGTCGGTTAGGAGACCAAAGGTATCTATGCCCACTTTTTGGGCTTCGCTGAGGAGGCGCTCACCGTAGCTATCTTCTCCCAATAGCCCCATGAGGCTCACCTGACAGTCTAAGCTGCGTAGGTTAAGCGCGACATTGGCGGCGCCGCCGAGGCGATTTTCTTCCCTCTCCAGCTCTAAGATAGGCACGGGGGCTTCGGGAGAGATGCGTTGGACGCGACCGTACAGATACCGGTCCAGCATCACATCCCCTACCACCGCGAAGCGAAGGTGGCTTAGGTCCACGCCCGCAAAGGTAGCGGGTTAAGGGAGCAAGAGACGGTAGGTTTGCGTGCCGAGCTGAAGGAAGTACAGCCCCTTCGGTAAGTGCGCTACGGAGAGAGAGGTAGGAGCCTCAGGGCGGGTGTGCCCCTGGAGGAGGGCACGGCCTGTGCCATCGTATAGCGTGAAAGGTACTGCCTCAGGCCACGAGAGGAGGAGCTGCTCCTCTCGGAGTAGGATAGGTATCTGATAGGTGAGGGTTTGCCGTCCGAGGGCGATCTTCTTATCGGCTGTGTGAGCCCAGAGGGTAAAAGTATAGCTGCCGGGGTGCAGGGAATGGGTAATCTCTCCCCGCAGCGTAGCGGGTAAGGGGAGGGATCGGGGGCTCTCTCCTTGGGGGCTGACCTCTACGGAGAGACCGTCAACCTCGTGGATAGCCCCACGGAGCTGCCACTCATGGCGCAGCTGACCTGCGGGGAGGGGCGTGAGGCGCCAGTGCACCAGTGCCAGCGCCGCAAAAGGACAGGGACTGTAAGGCCCCCAAGAGAGCTCATAGAGGGTGCCGCCTGCCCCGCCAGCGGTAGCGCCGCGGCTGAGGCGATCGGGACCAGCAGGGATGCAGTTAGTACACGGTGATCCACAGCCAATATTATTGCAACCGTTCATGTTTTCCTCCACTGGTGTGAGCTCTACACCATTGGTACCGCCAGCCTGCAAGATCGTAATACCTACGGGTGTGGTAGCGGTAGAAAAGGCCACATATCCGCCTCCCCCTCCGCCCCCTGGGCCATGATCGGGGCGACAGGAGCAGAGGTGAGAGCTGCAGTTTTGACCGTTGGCGCCGCGCACATCTAAGGTGAGGGTGCCGCTGTAGCTATCACAGAAAAGCGCTATGGCGCCGCCAGCCCCGCCGCCACCGCCGCCGTCATTGCCTGCAAAGGAGACATTTGTTTGGTTGCACCCCTTGCCTAAGTTCTGTGCGCCTTGAGCGCCACGAGCAAGGATTTGTCGGCCGTTACCGACGATCTGAGCGGCTCGGATGAGGACGATGCCGCCGCCGTTTCCGCCATTGCCGGCTTGATTGTCATTTTGGTGTCCACCGCCCCCGCCCCCTCCGAAAAAGAGCCGCAGGCTTGAAGCATTCAGGTAGCTGGATAGGGCCGCCCCGCCTAGCCCGTACCCAGAGTTTGCTACATTGAAGCCTGGGCACCCCCACCACGAGCCACAGGTAGTCCAGCCGCCATTACCCCCAGCGCCGTAGTTAGCGCCACCTGCTCCGCCGGTGTTGTGGTTATTGCCCCCGCCGCCGCCATTGGCGAGCTTACCTCGGTAGGCGCTGTGGTCAATAGCTGGAGTAGGCCAGTCAGCCACCCCCTCGCCTTTCCGGCCTGCCTGGTCGCCTGCCTGCCCGTGATAGGTTGTCGCAACACAATCCCAGGAATTCCCTCCATCTATGGAACGGAGGCCCCCGCGAAAGCCGCTCCCATTTACATCTATATTTGCGCTGAAGGTCAATGTGCCCTCGGTCTCAATCACCACGATTCCGCCCTTCGCGCCATCCCAGGCAGGCGCTGTGACAGTGCCCGTGATGGTAACATTTCCTGCGTGATACGACACCCGTACCACTTGGATAGCCGCCCCCACCGGATCACTCGT
>CALKJV010000199.1 GCA_937995505.1 uncultured Bacteroidia bacterium
CGTGCACTTTATGGCCGAGACAGCTAAAATTCTCAACCCTACCAAAAAAGTACTTATCCCCGACCTCAATGCCGGCTGTTCTCTCTCCGATAGCTGCCCTCCAGAGGCTTTTGCAGCCTTCAAGGCTCGCTACCCCGACCACAAGGTGGTGAGCTACATCAATACCTCGGCGGCTATAAAGGCCATGAGCGACATAATCGTGACTTCCTCTAACGCTGTAGCTATCGTAAACGCCCTTCCCCCCGACTGGAAGCTCATCTTCGCGCCTGATAAGAACCTCGGCGCTTATGTGATGCGCAAGACGGGCCGAGAGATGGTACTTTGGGATGGCGTATGTATGGTGCATACGATCTTTTCACACCAAAAGGTACGGGCCCTGCGTGCGCAGTACCCTGATGCCGAGCTTGTTGCGCACCCTGAGTGCGAACCCGCTCTCCTGGAACAGGCGGACTTCATCGGTTCTACTACGGCTCTGCTCAAGTATGTAGTTAGCTCGCCTAAAAAGCGCTTTATCGTAGCTACCGAGCCAGGCATCCTTCACCAGATGCGCAAGGCCGCGCCACATAAAGAGCTCATCCAGGCTCCTACCGAGTACTCCTGCAGCTGCAATACCTGTCCCCACATGAAGCTCAATACGCTGGAAAAGATCTATAATGCGCTTTTGTACGAGGCACCAGAAGTAACCCTTCCAGAAGAGCTCATGGAAGCGGCTCGGCGCCCTATTGAGAAGATGCTCCAGATGAGCCGAGAACTTGGGCTTCTCGGATGACCGAAGGAGAGCTAATTGAGCGCTTGCGCGCCCAGCTCAGCGGCGCGCACCCTCTGGCTGTGCAAGGCATCGGAGATGATGCAGCCGTATTTGAGTGGGATGAGCAGCATTATGGGCTTCTGTCGGTAGACGTGCTGCATGAACATTGGGATTTTGACCGAGTGTATCATGCGGCCCGCTGGATTGGATACAAAGCCTCAGCTAGCGCCATAAGCGACATATGCGCCATGAATGGCCGGCCCCTTTTCCTTCTCGTAGCTTTGGGAGTACCCCAGGGAGTGCCCCCCACCTACTTAGAAGAAATCTATCAGGGTCTGCGCAGAGTAGAGGATAAATACGGCGTGGCTGTGATAGGAGGGGATACCTCTGCGGCCCGCAATCTATGGCTAAGTGTAACTGTGGTGGGGCGAGTGGAAAGAGACCGCATCACCTACCGGCGTGGCGCACATCCCAATGAGCTCCTTTGCGTAACAGGTGACTTAGGGGGAGCTTACGCTGGTCTCAAGATCCTCCAGCGAGAAAAGGCCATCTTCCTCCAAAATCCCACCGTTCAACCTGATGTGGAAGGGTTTACTTACATCCTAAGTCGCCAGCTCAAGCCCGAGCCTCGCTGCGACATGGTGGCGCGCCTGCGCGAGCTAGGGGTGCAGCCTACGAGCATGATAGACCTCTCTGATGGGCTAGCAGCGGGCCTCCATGCTCTGGCTAAGGCCTCAGAGATTGGATTTCATGTGTATTTAGAGCGCCTTCCCTTCCATGAGCAGACACAGAAGGTGGCCGAGCTTTTTGACATGCCTTTGTCGGCGTTTCTCTTGTATGGGGGAGAGGAATATGAACTTCTCTTCACAGCGCCGTTGGAGAGTTATGAGAAGCTTGCTCGCGAGCCACAGATACACATTATTGGCTACGTCCGCTCAGATGAAGAGGTACTTCTAGAAGACCCTTTGGGCCAAGTCAATTCCATACCTCCAGCGGGGTGGGATAGCCTGGCTGGGCAAAGGACAGAGTCGGAGTCTTGAGGCTTCTGCCGGTTCTTAGCTTCCGAGCCGATAGCGTATCGTCAAGTATCCCCGATAGCTCTGGCGCTCCCAGATACCCACTGCGTCTCGGTCGGTGTTAAAGGTATTTGCGTTGGCGAGGCGCTGGGTGCGCCGATAGGGTTGGTTGACGAAGTCCCAGATGGCGATGCGCGCCTCCCATCGGTCAGAGAAGCGGTAGGTGAATTGGGCTTCGGCTAAGAGTCGCCCTTCTTCTATCAGGTTTGGGTAGATGTAAGGGTCAAATCCTATGGCCCAGATTTGAGCACTGGTGTAGGTGGCGAAGGCGGCTAGCTCATAGCGGCGCCGCTCATACAGGAGGCCCAGATTACACACAATGGGAGCATGCCCTTGTAGGCGACCCTCCAAACGCCCTACCTTCCGAAGTATGTTTCCCCCCGCCGCACTTTCTGAAAGCGTAAGCGTAGCATAGCTCCACAGCCGAGCCCGCCCCACTTCGTAAATGGGTTGCCGAGCTTCTATCTCTATACCGAGCACTTCGCCTCGGTCTCGGTTACGAGTGGCATAGGTATAGGTAAGATTGTAGCTGGCGGGGACGAGATAGATTTCTGGGAGGTCGCGCAGCTGCTTGTAGAAGGTACCTATCGCTAAGAGCTGATTGCGGCTGCGCAGCCACTCGTAGCGTGCATCGAAGTTGAGAGAGCGGCCTGTGCGCAGGCTTAAGTCCCCCTGCCAGTAAATCGAGAAGAAGTAGTCAAAGTAGCGTAAAGGCACTTGTGAGGGCAAAGGGGTACGAATGAGAGTGGCATTTGCGCCTGCGCGTACGGAATGCCTTTCTGAGAAGCGATATTTGAGGAGAAGAGCAGGGAGCCAATGGCTATCTGCTGGCCGAGCGGCGAGGGTTTCGCGGGCAGTGGCTACGGGGATATGCCAGATGGTACGGCGCCAGTCCTCATATCTCACCCCCAGAAGCCCTTCAAAACGGTCTTGGAGGGCGAGGCGCACCCAGCTATAGCCGGCAAGGAGGTCGGTCTCTCCCCGATGGCGGTGAAAGTCTCCTGTACGATCTATCAGATACCAGCCTCCAGGGCGTACGTAAGTAGGGTCATAAACATTGCGGATAGCTTCAATTGCATAGACGTTGGGGTCTAGTAGGTTGGGTCCGCCGCCGGCGGTGTCGGTTAGGAACCCCAACTGCCGCCCTTGGAAGCGCTGCCGCTCCCAAGAAGCCCAACCGCCTATCCGTATCTGCCACCAGCCCCAGGGTTTAGTCCAGCGCCGCTCTACAAAAGGATGGGCATACAGCTGGTTAGCTTGGGTAGTAGAGGTCCAAACTTGGGCGTAGATCTCTTGCTCTCCATATAGCTCGTGCTCATACACCAGGGCAGAGGTATTAGGGTAGCGTACATAATTCATGGCGCCGGCTTGGGGGATAGCGTGGCTTTGGCTTAAGAGGCCAAGTTGGAGTTTGGCTTGCCAGCTGCCTGCCCGAAACTCCCACGCCGGCCGTAAAATCCCTATATGCCCACGAGAAGTGTAATAGGGAGGATACCAGCTATACACCGGCTGTACGGAGTCAATATCCGGGTTGATATAGTAAGCTTCTTCCAAGGGATTTTTTTGCTGGGTGCTTGCTAGGAAAAAGCCTTCTAAGGTAAAAGTATGCTTGGGGCTAGCTATCCAGTAAGCATGCCAGGAAGCGCCGCCCCCTCGACTAAAGATATGGAGGGGGTTTGTAGAGGTAGATTCTGTAGAGGGCTCAAAGACCCATGTATTACCCTCTTGGGTAAAGACGCCGTCTAAGAACCTAAATTGGCTTGAGAGGTACCTCTGACTAAAAGCGCCGCGCAGGGCTAAGCCCCATTTTTCTCTGCGGAGGTTGTAACTCAAAGTGAGGAGTGCGCCCGGCGGAGCCCAGGGGAGGGTGTCGGGGATAGTATAGCGCTGTACTTGCCGGCCATAGGTAAAGTTTTCAGGGAGGGGCCGGCCGGCATTTTCTGAGGCTTGTACGGTAGCAGGGTCGGGGAAGCTCTTCGGTATAGGCTCCCGCAGCTTGCCCCGAAACTGAGCGAAAGGTCGCCCCACTGCCCCAAAGTCTGTCTCACTGGTAAAAGCAACCTGCAACCCTGACTCCGCAGGGCTGGGCAGCTGGAAGTCCACCATCCCCCCGCCGAAGTGACCTAAAAGCTCCGGCGTCCAGAACTTGCGCACTTCTACCCTTCCCAACAGTGTCGTAATAAGCTGCTCCAGCTCGCCGAAGCTAGCATCGTAGGTTATCCAGGCGGGATAAGCCGCCCAAAAGGCAAAGGCATTGTACCTTTCAGCAAGGCCGCGGATGCTCACGAAGCGCCCAGACAGAATCGACACGCCTGGAAGGCGCCGCAGGACATTAGGTACATAAAAGTCCGTGCTACGGCGCATGATAAGCTCCTGAGAGTAGAGCTCGCCGATTTCTAAGCTGCGCAAGCGCTCCAGGAAGGCTCCGAGTTCAGTTTCTCGGGGGGCATCGTCTATGATTTGGACGGCTTCTAATTCGGTTTCTATGGGGTTCATGCGCAGGAGGAGGTCGGTGACAGGCTGTCTGATAGGAACCCGTAGCTCTCGGTAGCCAGAGAGGAGGGCGCGTAGGGTATCTGGCTGGGTAAAAGGCACGGAAAAGCTCCCTTTTGCATCGGAGTAGGTTCCTTGTGTACCTAAGCGCACCAGCACGCCTGGAAGTGGCTCACCGGTGGATCCCTCTACGATGCGGCCGCTGACATACCGAGTAGGAGTCCGAGTCGGAAGGGGCTCCATTGGCACGAGCCGTTCCTCTTGCGCGCACAGCCAGGCCGTACCCGCCAGCAGAAGTATATACCTGCCCATGAGCCTACAAACTTACAAGCTCAGGGTTTTTTGGAGAGAAACCGATTTTACTGGGTTATCCGGTAGCGCACGGTGAAGTACATACGGTAGGCGGGCCGTTCCCAGACCATGAGGGCATCGCGGTCGGGGTCGTACCTCCCTGCGTTGCCGAGGCGCTGGGTGCGGCGATAGGGTTGGTTGACGAAGTCCCAGATGGCAATGCGCGCCTCCCATCGGTCAGAGAAGCGGTAGGTGAATTGGGCCTCAGCGGTAAGCCGCCTTTCCTCTATTGCATGAGGAAAGACATACGGGTCAAAACC
>CALKJV010000200.1 GCA_937995505.1 uncultured Bacteroidia bacterium
AAGGTCAGATAAGCTGAGGCGCTAATAAAGACGGCGTTGATGAGGAAAAGGTACAGAGCGCCTACGAAAAACTTAGGTTGGAGGGTACCGATGCCGTAACCGGCGGTGCAAAGGGGCGGCATGAGCGCCGTAGCAATAGCTACCCCTGCGATGACATTGGTGCGCCGCTCTCGGCCAAGCGCTGCAATGATCCCAGAGAGCCCCCCAAAGAACGCTATCAGCACATCCCAAAAAGTGGGGGTTGTGCGTGCCAGAAGCTCAGAGCCAGCTTCTTTGAGCGGGGTGAGGGCGAAATACATCGCACTGGTAGCAAGGCTAAATAGTACGGCCACTGCGAAATTGCGCAGGGCCTTGCGCAGCAAGGCAATATCGTAGATGGCTAAGCTCACGCCAATCCCATTGATGGGGCCTAAGAGAGGGGAACTCAGCATGGCCCCAATGATAACGGGGGTGGAGTTCACATTGAGACCCACAGAGGCGACCAGTGTGGCTGTGATGAGGATCCAGAGATTGATGCCCCGAAAGCTTACATCGCGGTGCACATCTTGGAGGACTTTTTCGGGGTCGTCCATTTCTGGGCGGAGGTTGAGCCGATCTAAGAGGGCCACGATCCGCCGCATGAGCGCAAAGGTCCACATGTCTACAAAGAAAAGCGCCCCCTTGTAATATCTTAAGTCCTGATGGGCAGGCTGAAAGGATAAGGGGAAACCCCGTTGCGAGCTACTCCAGCTTTTCGGGAGCTACGGTGTGGATTTCAATGTTATGCTGGTCAGCGAGCTCTCTGGCACTGGAATGCACGAAAGGCGAGATAATCATGAGCCGGTCGGGTGTTTTTTTCTCCTTCTCAATGAAGAGCGCGACTTTATTGAGAAAGAGGTGTACATCGCCCCGATGCAGAGCTGATTTGATCTCGGCGAGGATGAGCTTTCCGTCGTAGATGATGAGGTCTAATTCTATTTGGTCTGGCCGGTTGAAGACTTTGCCCTCGGTGTCAATGGTAATGTAGCGCTTGACCTTGACGCCGAAGTCGGTTTCTAAGATAGCCTTCATCCCCTCTCGGAAGGCACTCTCCGCATAAATGCCCCAGCGAGCGCCCAGCGCTCCGATAGTAGAGTCAAGCCGCTTCTCGGTTTTTTCCAGCTTTTCATGCAAGACCTTCATTTCTTCCTCAAATCTCTGCAACATAGCCTGGGTTTCTGCGCGCATAGCAGCTTTGTACTCTTCCCATTCTGTACGCATGGCGGCTTTGTACTCCTCCCACTCCTTGTGCATGGTGGCCTTGTATTCCTCCCACTCGTTGCGCATGGTGGTCAGGTAGGCCTCCCATTCTGCGCGCATGGTCGCTTTGTATTCCTCCCACTCGGTTTTTCTGGCGGCCTCCTGGGCTTGCCAGCGCCTTTCAAACTCCTCTCGCTGCTGGCGCAGTTCAGCGACTATGTCGGTCCATCGGCGGTCTTCTTCTTTGCGATCTCGTAGGATCTCTTGGTACAATCGCTCTAAGTGGCTTTCCGTAGAGCTGCGCAAGGCAAATTCCTGCGCGAGTTGCACCTGCAAATAAGCCCGCAGCTCAGGTTCACTGAGGAGCTGCTCCAGAAGCGCTTTGGCTTCTTCCTTAGACAAGGAGAGGCCCATAAAAGCAAATATACGCAATCTTCACCGAAAGCCGAAAAAAGAATCTCTGCGGTCTGCGTACCTTTGGGCGGTGCAGGAATGGATAGAACTTTTTCGCCAGATTATTGACCCGGAGCAGATTATTCGGGTGGGGGGCCTCGCCCTAGTCACGCTGGTCGTATTTGCCGAAACAGGGCTTATGGTAGGTTTCTTTTTGCCTGGCGATTCGCTTTTATTTACGGTCGGGCTTTTTTGCGCTCTGGGTATCTTGCCTGTACCTGTAGGCTGGGTGCTCGTGGCGCTGATAGCTGCAGCGATCATAGGCGACCAAGTTGGATACTGGACGGGCCGATTGCTGGGCCAAAAACTCTTTGAGAAGCAAGACTCTCGCTTCTTCAAGCGTAAGTACTTGGACCAGACTCGCGCTTTCTACCAGCGCTGGGGCGGTAGGGCTATCATCTTAGGGCGTTTTGTGCCCATCGTACGCACATTTGCACCTATTTTAGCGGGAGCGGTGCAGTTTCCTGCGCGCCAATTCGTGCTGTATAATGTCTCAGGAGGGCTTTTTTGGGTGCTCTCGCTTGTACTGGCAGGATATGGGCTAGGGAATGCCTTCCCTTGGCTGCGTAAATATGTGGAGTTGATTGCCTTAGGGATAATTCTCCTTTCCGTACTTCCGATCCTACACACCTGGTGGCGAGAGCGTCAGCGAGCGAAAGCCTCTATTACTTAGGCCCTCTATGCGTGAGCCTATTTGCTGCTTGCTTTTGGACTTAGGTGGGGTGCTCTATGGGGTAGATTATCTGCGCACGACACAGGCTTTGGGCTTGCGGCCGGAGCAGCTTCCGGAGCTTCTGAACGATCCTTCTCTCAAAGCCTATGAGTGCGGGCGCATTTCTACCGAGGTCTTTCTCCAGCAGTGGCAGAAGCGGTTCCCCGACTATACCGAAGCTCAGCTTATAGAGGCCTGGAATGCCATGCTATTAGGGCCCCTTCCGGGGGTTTCTGAGGTTCTTTCGCGACTGGCCGAGCGTTTTTCTATGGCGCTTCTCAGCAATACCAATGCCCTTCACTTAGATGAGGTGGAGCCCGCTATCGCTTCTTGGAGGCCCTATTTTGTAGAGGTCTTTTTTTCCAATCGCATAGGGCGGCGCAAGCCTGACCCCGATACCTATCGGTATGTGCTAGAGTGCTTGGGATGGGCTGCTGAGC
>CALKJV010000201.1 GCA_937995505.1 uncultured Bacteroidia bacterium
CCTCCCTAAGAAGCCCCACCTGGCAGCTTGGCCCCGCCGTCTCCAGAACTAGCGTGTAGCCTTTCACGGGCTTTCATCCGTCTATACCACATCCACCCCACGATACCTGCTGCTACATACGGCGCCACAAAAAGCATTACGATACCGATACGCAGCCCCTTTGCTAAGCCGGGGGCAGCAGCCTCGGCATTTTTACGGCACATCGCACACTGCGCCCATCCCAGCGTCGGCCCAGCTAAGAGAAGCGCTAAAAGTAGCTTACGCATGATTAGCTCGGGTAATACGGAGATAAAAATACATACACCAGCACGCCAGTTACCGACACATACAGCCATATCGGGAAGGTCCAGCGGGCAATGCGCCGATGATTCGCATACCGCCCCAAAAGCGCCGGATAGAGGGTAAATAGCGCCAGAGGCACCACGAATACACTCAGCCCGATATGGCTAATCAGCACAAAAAGATACACTGCCTTAATCCAGCCCTCACCCCCGAAGCGCACCTCCTCATGCGTGAGGTGATAGATGACATAGCTCACCAGAAAGAGCACACTAAGCCCAAAGGCAGTAAGCATGACCTTGCGGTGCGCCTCTCGCTGCCCACGGCGAATAAGGAAATAGCCCACTACCAGTAGCACCGTTACAGAGCTATTGATGAGGGCATTGAGGCGCGGAATGAAGCTCGTATCTATCCCGATAGAAACCCGAGGTAACTGCAAAAGCACAACTACCACGAGCGGAATCGCCACCGATACCCCCCATATGAGACGCCGCAAGAAGCTTTCAGACAGGCCCAGCAAGGTAGGCTTAGACGCAGACATATGGCTACGCTAACAAATTACGATGGCGGACGATACTCTAATAGAAGGAGATTGAGGTCGTCCAGAAGCTTCGCCACCTGGAGCGAGTCTAGCCCACTATAAAATCCCCGAATCCGCAAGTCAGGGTCTACCAGCACGAGCATGTCGCTATGAATATAGCCGAGCTCGCCTTGGGTAGTGTCGTTAGCTTTATCTACGGGAATGAGGTAGCCTTTCACTGCGAGGCGGTAGAGGGTGCTTTCTGGACCTGTCACAAAGGTCCAACGAGCGGGGTTGGCCTGGTAGCGACCAGCATACTCCCGCAATACCGATGGCGTGTCATGTGCAGGATCTACGGTATACGAGACCAAGCGCACCGGGGCTGTACTTCCCTCTAAATGCGCTTGAATGCGCCGCATAGAGCGACTAAGTTGGGGGCAGATGCCAGGACAGCGCGTGAAAAAGTAATCCGCCACATGTACCCATCCCCGCAGCGAGTCTGCGGTAAAAGGCAGGCTATCTTGCTGGACCAGCACAAATTCGGGCAGGTGGTGCCATACAGTATCTCCCGCCCCACGAATCTCAGCAGGGCCTAGCTTCGGCAGCTGCTTATAATGGGTTTTCCCCGTGCGCAGAAGCAGCCAAATCCCTAGCGGGAGAAGGAACGCTAAAAGCGCTAGAATTGCTCGTATTCCCCCCCTCATCCGCCAAAAAGCAGCTGAGAGAGCTTCGCACCCTCATACCACAGGGCAAAAAATAGGGCCATCAGCAGAATAAGCGGCGCAATGATGATGTACGCCAGGCTCACCTTCTCAAACTTCATATGCATGAAGTAGGCGGTGATGTAGAAGGCCTTAGCGATGGTCATGAGGACGAAGACAGATACTTTGAGTCCGCCTTTCGGCACGGTGAAAGCTACGATAAACTCAGCGGCAGTAATCAAAAAGAGAATAAGAAAGGGCCGCCAGACTTTATGCCAGAGGGTATGTTCTGCCGTCGCCATAGCTCAGACTAAGTAGAAAAAGGTGAAGACGAAAACCCAAACTAAGTCCACGAAGTGCCAGTAGAGGCCGACGTTTTCTACGCGGTTGTAGTTATTGATGCGGTCATAGTGACCATTCCAGGCTTCAATAAGGGCGATGAGGTTCAGGAGTACGCCGCTGGCTACATGCGAGCCATGAAAGCCTGTGATTAGGAAGAAGAACTGCCCAAACTGAGGAGCGCCGTAGGGATTGCCCCAGAGCGTCGTGCCCCCATGGATAAGGTGGGTCCATTCCCACGCTTGACAGCCTAAAAAGGTCAGCCCGCCCAGAATCGTGTAGAAGAGATACAGAACGGTCTTTTTCCTATCCCGATTGTGTCCGGCTTCTACGGCGAGCACCATGGTTACGCTGCTCACGATAAGGATAAAAGTCATGAGCCCCACAAAAACCAGCGGGTAACCATGCCCGAGGAAAGGCGCTGCATCAAACACCTGCTCGGGATCGGGCCAGTTGGCGCTCTTGAAGCGGATAAATCCATATGCCGTCAGAAAAGCCCCGAAGGTAAAAGCATCCCCGAGGAGAAAAACCCACATCATGAGTTTACCCCAGCTCACATTCCCGAAGGGAGACTTCCCCCCGCTCCAGGGCGAGCTGAGATCTTGGGTTTGGGTAGTTGTTACGGTTGCCATAGGTTTAGAGGAGTTGATTCAGCTGCAAAAATACAATGAGATACACCCACAATACATCCAGTGCATGCCAAAAGAGCCCGGTGAGTTTGAGCCCTAAAGCATGGTGGGGCTGCACCCGATAGCGCAGCGCTCGCAGCGTCCAAAAACCAAGCGCGATGAGCCCGGCTACTAAGTGCAGCGCATGAAGGCCAGTAAGCACATAAAAATAGCTTATGGCTTTATGATTACTTGCGAGAAAGAGGCCTTCTCGTACGAGGATTTGCCAGCCAATCAGCTGCCCAAATAGAAAAAGTACGCCGAATCCCAACGCACCCATAAGTCCGAGCTGAAGCTGACGATAGTTTCCTACGGAAAAGCCTCGGCGTGCATAGCTATACGCTAAGCTGCTCAGAAAGAGTATGGCTGTATTGCCCCAGAAAATAGGCGGTATGGAAAAGCTGCGCCAAAACTCGCTAAACCGTTGCACGAGATAGGCACTGGTAAAGCCAGCAAAAAGCATAGCCGTCGTGGCCAGATAGAGCCACATCAGGAATTCCTTTGGATGCAGGCGAGCTGATGCCTGCCGCTCTACGGGAAAAGCCATACTCCCAAATACAAAAAAGTGAGGTACAAAGTGAGCCCCAAAAAGAGGCGCCGCATAGAGCGCACCGAAGGCCGCTCTAGTAGATATACTGCCACCAGGGCTAGCCCTAAGCCCAGCAGGCTTGCTACAAGCCCGAGGTTCCAAGGCACCCACGGCCAAATGGCTAAAGACACCACCGGAAGGGCAAGCACGCTTATAAGTATAGCGAAACGGTTGGCTCGGCTATGCGTACGAGGAAAAGGTAAAAGACGGAATCCCCCTCGCGCATAGTCTTCTGCCAGTAGCCAGGCCAGCACCCAGAAGTGCGCGAACTGCCACACAAACTGCAGTCCAAAGAGAGCCATGACGGTTGGGTTTAGCTCGGGCTGGACCGCCCAGTAGCCAATCACCGGCGGAAGCGCACCAGGGATGGCGCCTACGGGCACGGCTATCGGACCTACTCGCTTGAGCGGAGTGTAAATAAAGCCATAGACTACCCACGCAAAAGCGGCCAAAGCCGCAGCTTGCCAATTGAGCCGCCAGAGAAGCCACACCCCTACCCCTAAGAGAAGCACCGAAAAAGCCACTCCTTCCCCTGGCAACAGAAGCCCCACTACCAGCGGCCGGCGCTTAGTGCGCTCCATGAGCGCATCCACCTCTCGCTCCAAAACCTGATTGATGGCATTGGCTGAGCCAGTAACTGCATATCCCCCCAGCATTACCCACACAAACGACCCCCAATCGGCCAGCCCCGCTATCATGGCTCCCATCACTGCGGAAAAGACCACCACTACACTCAGCCGAGGCTTGGTCAGCTGCACATACCCGCCAAGCCTATGTAGAAAGCTGAGGGAAAGACTGAGGAGCGCCGCCATACGCTGTATTTCGGAAAAAGTAAAGGGTCATAAAACC
>CALKJV010000202.1 GCA_937995505.1 uncultured Bacteroidia bacterium
AACCTGCCTGGGGTTTCTCGGCCTACCTTGGGTGCGTTTTACCCCTACAGCGACACGCGCTACTCCCTTATCTGCGATGTAGGCGCCAACGTAGATTGCAAACCCGAACACCTCGTCCAATTTGCCCAGCTGGGAAGCGTGTATATGCAAGAAGTGATGGGCATCCCTCGCCCCCGCGTCGCCCTCCTCAACATTGGAGAAGAGCCCAGCAAAGGTAATCTCACCGTCCAACAGGCTTATGCCCTCCTCCAGCAGCACCCCGGCATTCACTTCGTGGGAAATGCAGAAGGGCGGGTCCTGACGCAAGGCTTCGCCGATGTATATGTTACAGATGGATTTGTAGGGAATATTTTGCTCAAGTTTGCGGAGTCGCTGTATGAGCTTCTGCGGGAAAAAGTCCCTCCTAATCCGACCCTGGAACGCATGAATTACGAAAACATTGGAGGGCTTCCCTTTATCGGCACACAGGGCAATGTGGTGATTGGGCATGGGATATCTTCGCCGAAGGCTTTTCGGAATATGATCCGAGTAGCCATCAGCATCGTACAAGCCCAGCTTACCGAAAAGATTGCAGCTGCCTTCAAGGCCTATGCGTAGAGCGGCTATCACGGCGGTAGGGGCTTACCTGCCCGAACGTACCCTCACTAATGCGGATTTAGAGCGTCTGGTAGATACGACGGATGCATGGATTGTAGAGCGGACGGGCATTCGGGAGCGACGCATCCTCTCACGCGGTAAAGGCAGCGCTTACATGGCCATTCAAGCTGCCCAGCAAGCCCTTCAGAAGCGTGGTTTACCTGCCGAAGCCATTGATTTGGTGATTGTGGCTACGGTAACGCCCGAACATCCCTTCCCCGCCACCGCCAATATCGTCTCTCATGCGATTGGGGCCCACCGAGCCTGGGGCTTTGATGTAGAGGCGGCTTGCAGTAGCTTCTTGTATGCGCTCAGTGTCGCGGCAGATAGCATCGCTGCCGGCCGAGTTCAGAGAGTCCTCGTCATCGGCAGCGATAAAATGTCCAGCATTATTGACTACCGCGACCGGGCTACGTGTGTGATTTTCGGCGATGCGGCCGGCGCTGTACTCTTAGAACCCACCGAAGAGGAAGTGGGCGTGATGGACTATCTGCACCAGGCCGATGGAGCGGGCTGCGCTTTCCTACACATGAAGGCTGGGGGAAGCGTGCTCCCTCCTTCTGTGCGAACCGTACGGAATCGCTTGCACTTCGTCTATCAAGAAGGCCGGCAGGTCTTCAAGCAAGCGGTTATCCAGATGGCCGAAGTTTCTGCGGCCCTCATGCGCAAGCATAACCTCCGCCCAGAGGACATCGCCTTCTTTGTACCTCACCAGGCCAACCGCCGCATCATTGAAGCCGCCGCCGAAAGGCTCGGCTTACCCCTTGAGAAAGTCATGCTCAATATAGACCGTTACGGGAATACTACCTCAGCTACTCTGCCTCTATGCCTACACGATTACGAGAGCCAGCTCAAAAAAGGCGACAATCTTATCTTAACTACATTTGGTGGAGGGTTTACCTGGGGGGCGCTTTGGCTGCGCTGGGCCTACTGAGTGGCTGCCGAAGCTTAGATGATGATAGCGCCTATTACCCTCGCAGCGTAGGTACCTATCTACGGGTGGATACAAGTTTGTGGTGGGCGCCAGAGGAAGGGGCACTGGTAAGGGGCTCTCTCGCTGTACGAAGCCTAGCTGCGGCAGATCGCTGGGCTATAGCCCTGCATGAGTCGGAAATTTACTTCTTACAGCCGGGCCAGCTTAGGCCGATGCATACTTTGGCGTTGCGTGAGCCGGGCATCTGTCTCGCGGCCCGAGTTGAAAAGGAAACCCTAACCCTTTACATTGGCACTACCTCAGGCCTTCTTATGGGCGAAACCCAACTCTCTAAGCCTTCAGAGGGTATAAAGTGGAGCTTAGAAGCTACGCCAGCGCCGGTGCATGCCGTAGCAGTAGCTCCTTCGTTTACGGTGGCGGCAGCGGGGCGACAGCTTTTAGTGCTAGATGCGGCTGCAAATCGCCGTATCCAGACCTTAGAGCTTCCGGGCCCTGTTCATCGGCTCTGGATAGAACATCCCACGGGAGCGGCTGGCCTCTGGCAAGGAAGCGATACCCTGCACAACTTCACCTATCTCTATCAGGCTCGGCAGCTTTCGGTAGAGACAGCCCAACCGAGCGCGTACCGATATCGGCTTACTTCGCCTTACCTACGAGCAAACTTCGGAACCGAATATACCGGCGCTGTAAGCCTCAGCGCAGCCGGGCTCCTAAGCCCTGGGGGACATACGGGGGTAAAAGATTTTGCCGCAGACTTTCTGGGAGGACGGATATTCTTTTTGCGGCGAGATAGCCTGTGGTTCTACGCAACGGCTGCACCCAATAGGCTGACGCTAAAAGGCACTTTCACGGGAGCTCGAGCTATAGAGGCCGCTCCTGTGTATCGCTATGGCTCTGCGGAAGTAACGACAAGGTAAGGGGGCGTAGCTGAGTTTAGGCCGGCGGCGACCCACCGTTGTACGGTATAGGTGCGCCCTGCCGGCCAGACATAAAGCCAGGCAGGAGGCGAGCGGCGGCCAAGGGCAATTTCTTGTACAGGTTGGGTGAGATTCCAGCGGACTTCGTTCCCGAAAAAGTCTCCGAAGCCCCAGCTGGCTGTAGCTACTTCCTCGGAGGTGTCGGCATAGAGAACGAGGCTTCCTGGCCTGGGGTAGAGAGGGGAAAAGCCGGAGAGGCTCGCTGAATCGGAGGGCCACACCAGCTGTGCTGAAAGCACGGGTCGGCGTGCGAGGCGTTCCCAGCCTGCTACTTGGAAGCGGATACCTACGGGCCATCCCCCTGCTACGAGCAGCCGTTGACCCCAAAGCTGGGGATCTGCCTCCAGTTGGTCTCGTAAAGGCACAGGTCCAACCACCCCCCGAGAAAGCCTACACGCCCAAGTAGCCGAGTCCGTCACAAAAAAATCGTACCGCTGTGGGGCTTCTCGTCCTTGGATGAGCTCTCGATAGTAGATGCGCAGTACGGTAAGAGGGCTGCGCGGGAGGAGGGTATAAACGGCGCCATTCTCGCTGGCCTGAAAGGGTTCTGCCTCTACATACAAGCCTGGGAAAGCCGCCTGAAAAGCCGCTTCACTGGTAAGAGAAGAGGGGGGGAGAGTGAGAATTTGACGCCCTAAGGCCGTATCTAAGAGAAATCGCCGTACCCCCGGCGCAAAGGTAGTGTAACTCAGCGAATCGCGCCCAGCAAGCACCAGCGACTGCCCATCGGTAGAAAAGATAGCATCTGCTGGGTAAGGTGCTCCTGGCAGAAGCGGCTGGGTAAGGCGACTCACGCGCACGCGCAGGGGCGTACCGATATTGCCGTAGGAGCTGGCAAAGAAGAGCTCTAAAACTACGGAGTCTACAGCCAGAAGCTGCTCGGTGATGAAGCGCACATTTTGTCCGCCGAGGCTAAACTGCGTAGCCCAAGCTGCACTCCACGTGCCGACGAAAGTATCGGTAGTTTGTCCGATAAAGACGAAAGGGGCATTTCGGGTTTCGGGGGGAGGTAGAAAGCGTTGACTTACCTGCAAAAGCGTCAGGGTATCGGTCCGCGTGGGGGGCGGTGGAAAAAGTTCTTCACCCATGCGACGGGGATTGCGGCAAGCGGTAAATCCCGCCACTACCGCCAGAAAAGCGTACAGGCGCAAGGCCAGCGAAACTACGCTAAAAGCTGCTGATAAGACTCTATCCAGACCTCGGGAGCTGGCGTACCCTGGTGGGTCTGAATCACTTTACTGCTCTCTGCGAGGAGCCGCTCATACGGATCACCCGCCAGCCGCTGAAATACCTCCAAGGTCATCCCCTCTAAGCGGGCTTTCTCGGGCAAGGTAGTAGAAAATCGCAGCGCAGGGATCCGCTCTTCGTAGTGCGTGAAGTAGAGCTTAGCCGAGCCAAAAAACGGATCCCGCTGGAAGTGGTACCGAAAATACAACGCCAGCAGCCCTGTCATCCAGCCATTACAATGGATGATGTGGGGATCCCAACGCAGGGTTTTTATCATAGAGATGACACCTTTGCTGAAAAAAATGATGCGTTCATCGTTATCGGGATAGGATTCGCCGGTCTCTGGGTCGTCAAATACGCCTTTCCGCCCCCAGAACTCGTAGTTATCCAGGAAGTACACTTGCGTTCGGGTATTGAGAATGCTGGCGACCTTGACATTGAGGGAATAGTCCATGTTGCCTACTCGGATAGTGAGGCCGGAGAGGCGCTTCACCTCATGGAGGCGCCAGCGACGATCGTCAATCAGGCCATATTTGGGCATGAGGATACGCACCTCATATTCGCTGGCTAAGCGCTGAGGAAGCTGAGCTACATACTGAGCGGCAGGCGTCTCTTCCCAGAAAGGGTAACACTCTGTGGTAACTAAGAGTACTCGGGAACGCTCTTGGTACGGGCTACTCATAATGTATGCAAAGATACGAGAAAATGGGCAATTTTGGCCTGTGCTGCAAACCCTATCTGCGACACGATTGGCGGAGGCCTATCGGCTGATGTGCTGCACGGCCCACATGGCCCAGCTCTACGATGCGCACCGAGAGGTAGCGAAGTACGTCCATTCCACTTCTCGGGGGCATGAGGCGATCCAGATAGCAGTGGGCTTCTGCGTGGAAGATAGCGATTACTTGTATCCCTACTACCGGGACGAGGCGCTTCTGTTAGCGGTGGGATTTTCGCCGTATGAGCTGATGCTTCAACTGCTGGCGAAGGAGCCGGATATTTTTTCGGGGGGGCGCACCTACTATAATCATGCGAGCTATCGGGGGCCAGATCGCCCACAGATTCCGCATCAGTCTTCGGCGACCGGCATGCAAGCTATCCCAGCTACAGGCGCCGCCCAAGGGCTCCAATACCTGCGTTCACAAGGGCTGCGCCAGGATTCAGCTATTGTGGTCTGCAGCTTAGGGGATGGGTCTCTCACCGAAGGGGAAGTCTCCGAAGCCTTCCAGATGGCGGTGCTGAAAAGACTACCTATCCTGTATGTCGTTCAAGACAATGGCTGGTCTATCTCAGCCTCTGAAGCCGAGATACGAGCCATGAATGCCCCAGAGTATGCGCGGGGGTTCCCGGGATTAGAGACATTTGTAGTGCGGGAGGGGGGTGATTTTCTGGCCTGTTATGAAGCGGCGCAATCCGCTTTTGCGCACGTCCGCGCTGAGAAAGGCCCAGCGCTCTTATACGCTCGGGTGCCTTTGATTGGGCACCACACTTCAGGCGTGCGCCGAGAGTGGTACAGAGAAGCAACCGAATACGCAGAAGCTTTAGCAGCTGATCCACGGCTGGTGCTGGAGGCTCATTTACGCGTGCATTATCCTGAGATTGACCTGGGGGCCGTAGAGGCAGCTGCACGGGCGGAGGTAGAGGCTGCCTTCGCCCGTGCGCAAGCGGCTCCGGATCCGGAGCTTAGCTCGCTTACGCAGCATATCTTTGCGCCCTCCCCTATCTCCGAGGAGCGTGGGCAACGCCATCCCCCGGGCGCGACGGAGGTGCTTATGGTAGATGCGGCCCTTCACGCAGTAGAGGAGCTTTTAGCGGCTCATCCAGAGGCCCTCTTCTACGGGCAAGATGTAGGACGCCGCCTAGGAGGGGTCTTTCGCGAAGCCGCTACCCTTGCCGAAAAGTTCGGTGATGCACGGGTCTTCAATACCCCCATCCAAGAGGCCTACATCATCGGCAGCACCGTCGGAATGGCAGCCGTAGGCTGTCGCCCCATCGTAGAGATTCAGTTTGCGGACTATATCTGGCCGGGGCTCAATCAGCTATTTACCGAACTAAGCCGAGCCCAT
>CALKJV010000203.1 GCA_937995505.1 uncultured Bacteroidia bacterium
CTCCACGGACGCCTCGTGCGAGAAGCGCAGTTAGAAGCTGTACCGGGCCGCCTCTCGGTCTCGGGCTTGCCGGCGGGGCTGTATCACCTACGCTTGCACACCCCAATGGGCACTGAAACCCTCCGCCTCCTCGTAGAATAATCCCCACAGCCCTCGCAAATTTTATGGGGCAGCTTCCTACGGAAGCTGCCCCATGTTTTTTTTCGTGCTAAGAGCGCCTTACTGCGTAGCGACTCACTCGCTCGTCAAGACGTAGGCAGAGGAAGGCGCTCGCGCCAGTCTGCGCGAGCTGGACCCGTAGAGATGCCCCAGATGGGTACTTGGAGCGCCTCTTCCAAAAAAGCTACAAATCCCTCAAATCGGCTATCCTCTAAGCTCTCCCACCCAGGAAGGCTCTCATAAATAGGCGCCGAGTCAGGCCCACCTACTCGCGCACGCACTTCAGGAAGGCCGCAGAGCACGTCCGCCTTCGTAAGGGCGACGGCTGTAACCCCATTAATCTGAATAGCGTAGCGGAGGGCTACGAGGTCCAGCCAGCCGCAGCGGCGCAGCCGACCCGTGGTAGAGCCGCGTTCGCCGCCTTTCTCTTGCAGCCAGGCAGCCAGATCGCCGTCTAACTCTGTCGGAAAAGGCCCTTCCCCGACCCGAGTCGCATACGCCTTCGTAATCCCTATCACGGTGCGGATGGCCTGCGGCGGTACCATAAGGCCCGCTAGCACCCCTGCGATCGTCGTATGCGAAGCCGTTACATAGGGGTACGTCCCAGCAAAAATATCCAGCATCGTGCCCTGCGACCCTTCGGCTAAGACAGTCGAGAACTGCGGCAGCCACTCCGCTAAGCGTACGCGAGGCAGGCGGCGTAGCAATTCTACCCCCCTCCAGAAATCCTCTGGGATCTCTGGCGGCGGCTGGTCGGGAAAGCGCGCCGCATGATACGCCGTAAGCCCCAGCACCTGCCGCTCAAAGCTCGGCGACTCTATCGCCCGAAGCGGTAGCCCTCGCCGTGCATACCGATCCGCATACGCCGGCCCAATCCCCCGACGCGTGGTACCAATCTTTTCGCCTTCTTGCGAAACCGCTTCTACCCACCGATGCACGGGCAGAATCAAATGAAGCCCTTCACTGAGCACAAGCCGCTCTTCGGGCACAATCCCTAACGCCCAGAGCCCCTCTACCTCCTTCCAAAAAACTTCAGGGTCTAAGACTACCCCTTCTCCTATCACGCACAGTACCTCAGGATGAAATATACCTGAAGGCACTTGGTGCAGAACCACCTTTTTGCCAGCATGATACAGCGTATGACCCGCATTGGGTCCCCCTTGGAAGCGGGCCACTACGGGATACCCTGCCGCTAAAAGATCTACGACTTTTCCTTTCCCCTCATCCCCCCATTGCAGCCCTAAAACCGCATCTACACGCACTTACTGCAGAGCCTTCAGGGCGTCCTCTACTCGGTCATGTACGGTAAAGACGGTGTCTAACCGCGTGATATGGAGCAGATTACGCACATTCACTGGGACCGAGGCGAGCACAAAGTCGCCCCCCACCGAACGCGTACGAGAAAATAGCGTAATAAGCGAACCCAGCCCAGAGCTGTTCACATTGCGCACAGCGGATAAATCCAAAACCAGCTTCTTGATGCCGCTATCTAGCAGCCTAAGTACCATCTCTTTAAAGTGCTGCTGGGTGCTATCCCCCATGAGGCTGCCTTCCAGGCGAAAGACAACCACTTCGCCGTGCTGCTCTTGTGTGTAGGTCATATTCAGGTCGGGATTGAAAGTCATTTTAGGGCAAAGGTAGCAGTTTGTTTTTATTGGGGCAGTCGGGTCGAGCGCAGCGGGCATAAATTACTAGTTCGTGGCGCACCGGCTCCATAGAGAAGAGCCGCCCGACCGCCTCTGTAACCGCACCGAGACTAGGGTCGCAAAACTCCTGGATTTCGCCGCACTCCTCGCAGATAAGGTGGTCATGCTGGCGCCGCCCAAGGCTTCGCTCATACAGCATACGCCCGCCTGCGAAACTGTACCGCTTCACCAGGCCGCAAGCTACAAAAAGCTCCAAACTATTATACACAGTTGCTCGGCTGATTTTGTAACCTTTTTCTTGCAGGTGGCGATACAAAGTTTCTGCATCAAAGTGGGCGAGTTCCTGATAGATGGCTTCTAAGATATGACGGCGCTCCTGGGTGCGTCGGAGCCCCTGCTGGGTGAGGTACTGCTCCAAGCGCTTCTGGGCCTCAGCAAGCCAGTCCGCCATCGGCCAAAGCTACCTAAAAAATCCGGTACAGTATTAGGCAATGCGCAGAGTATTGAGGTTTGTGAGACCGGCAGCCCGCAAGAGTTCGGTGAGGCGCTCGGTGTGATAGCGCAGCTCATTGCGCAGAAGGGGGTCTCGGAGGGTAACCGTGAGAGTCCCTCGGCGGAAGGAGAGCCTTTCGGTAGCGGCAGCGATTTCCGGCCCCATGAGCCGCTCCCACAGCTCACGCGCCTGCCCTTCGCGGGGGGCTGCCGTTCCCAACTGCCCCGCAAAAAACGCCTGCAAAAGCTGCTGGATAGATTTGGGTTCAGCCATGAGAGAAGAGCTCTTTTAGCTTTTCAGCTCGTTTGCGCCCTATCAGAGCAGATAGCTCCTCAAAGGGGGCCTCTTTGACCTGCTCTAAGGAGCCAAAGCGCGTAAGGAGCTTTTCGGCCAGCTTCTTCCCGATGCCAGGGAGGGTTTCCAGGGTAGTTTTGAGGGTACTGGCATCGCGGCGCTGGCGATGGAAGCCCACAGCGGCTTGGTGCGTCTCATCCCGCACCCGCTGCAAAAGCTGCAGCACCGGACTGCGCGTGTCAATGTAGAGCGGCTCGCTGCGACCCGGCACAAATACCTCTTCCCGCTTTTTCGCTAAGGCAAAGGCCGGCAGCTCTAAGCCTATTTCCCGCAGGGCCTCTTGAGCGGCAGAAAGCTGCCCTTTCCCCCCATCAATCAAGAGTAGATCTGGGAGCGTCATGCCCTCTCGCATACGCTTCGCGTAGCGGCGACTCACTACCGCCCGCATCGCCGCAAAGTCATCTCCTGCCCCGACTTCCTCTAAGACATAGCGGCGATACTCACTGCGGCGCGGCTCCCCCTCCACAAAAACTACCACTGCCGACACAAGGTGGGAGCCTTGCAAGTGCGAGTTGTCAATGCACTCTATACGATAGGGCAAGCGAGGCAGGCCCAGAACCTTTTGCAGCTCGGTAAGCACGGCGAGGCGCTTTTCGGTGCGTTTGCCGAGGAGGGCATTTTTCTCTTCTACGAGGGTGAGGGCGGTTTTTCGGCAGAGGGCGATGAGTTCTGCCCATGGGGCGGTATCGGTCTCAAAGGTCCACTCGCTGCTTTCTGGCAGGGGCGGTTCGGTCGGCCATCCATCCAGCACGATGCGGGGCGCCAATGTCCCCTGGTCCGCAGCTAAGGCGCTCAGGATTCGCTCTAAGACTTCCTCAGGGCTGTGCACCCAGTCCCGAGCCGTAAACTGATAGGTATGGCTTGCCACGATCCGGCCGCTGCGTACGGCCACGTGGTGAGCTATGCCGGCCCTTTCGCCTGCTAAAAAGCTAAGCGCTTCTATATCGCCCTGCCCTGCATCTACGACGACGCTGCGCTGCTGATACGCCCGAAGCTGCGTAAGGCGTTTTTTGAGCTCATGCGCCCGCTCAAACTCTAAGTTTTGCACGGCTTCTTGGCGCTGGCGGTCTATCTCTGCCAGCACCGCTTCCCACTCTCCCGCTAAGAGCCGCTGAATCTCCTCTACCGCCGCCAAGTAGTCGGTGTGGGATTGCTTACCGATGCAGGGGGCCGCACAGCGGCCAATGTGATACTTCACGCAGGCGCGGAAGCGACCCGCAGCCACCGCTTCAGGCGTAAGCTTAAGGTCGCAGTCTCGCAGCTGATACAGATCGCGAAAAAGCCCCAGCAGCGACCGTAGCATCCCACCCCCCGGAAATGGCCCATAATACCGCGCCTCCGGATAGACCTTCTGCCGCACAAAGAGCAGCCGCGGATACGGCTCGCTCGTGATACATAGATACGGATACGTCTTACCATCCTTGAGCAGCACATTGAAGCGGGGCGTGTAGTGCTTGATGAGGTTATTCTCTAAAAGGAGCGCATCCCATTCCGTCTCGGTCACTATCCACTCTATCTGGGCAATATGCTGCACGAGGGTACGGGTCTTGTAATCGCAGGTAGGCTCTTCGGCCTTAGAGAAATAGCTGAGGACCCGGCGCCGCAGATGGCGCGCCTTGCCTACATAGATGACCTCGCCTTTAGAATTGAGAAACTTATACACCCCCGGCAGGTCGGGAAGGGCTTCTTTCGCACGCACCAGATCCACCTAAGCAAAGATACAGAGCCGACCTCAGCCCGACCCTATACGAACTCCTTAGCTTTTTAGCTAACTTTGCACTATGCGCTACTTCCTACTAACCCTTGGGTTTATCGGGCTTGCTTGGGCGACGCACCTCATGGGCGGTGAGATTACCTTAGAGTGCCTCAACCCCAGCACCAGTCCCCCCACCTATCGCATCCGAGTGCGGATCTACCGGGACTGCGCGGGTATATCACAGCCCAGCACTATTTCTGTGCGTCGCCAGTCCTCCAGTTGTAATGTGAATAACACCATCACGCTCACCCGGGTCAGTGTGACCGACATCACACCTACTTGCCCAAGTCAGCAGAGCCGATGTGCCTCCAGCAGCGGCCCCTATGGATGGGAAGAGCACGTGTACGAGGGTACTATCACTCTGCAGGCATGTAACGACTGGATTCTATCTATCCAGGACTGCTGCCGAAACTCTTCCATTACAACCGGCGCAGCCGATGAAGATTTCTTTATTTACACCCGCCTAAACACGCAGGCAGCTCCCTGTAATAATACACCTCAGTTTACCAACCCCCCTACGGCTCTGGCTTGTAATGGGCAGTCCTTTTGCTTCAACCCCGGCATGAGCGACCCTGACGGCGACCAGCTGCAAGTAAGCTTGGTAAACTGCCGCTCTACCGGCATCAATGACCCCATCACTTATAATAGCAGCTGTTCTGGTGGGTGCAGCGGTTCTAATCCCCTACCGGCGACCGCTCCGCCCACGGTCAATTCCACCAACGGTACCATTTGCCTCACCCCTAATGCGTTAGCCGTAGGTCCTATCTGCATCCTTATCCGAGAATACCGAGGGGGAAACCTCATCGGCGAATACCTACGCGACATGCAGGTCCGCGTCGTCAACTGCACGGGAAGCCCACCCCGCTCCAGCGCAATTAACGGTACCTTGCCGGCCAACCCCTACAATATCAATAATCCCGGCACTTACACCGCCTACTTCTGTCCTGGGAGCAACCAGTGCTTTAACCTTGACTTCAAGGACCCTGATAACCAGCCCGTCACGGTTTCATGGACAGGGCTTCCGACCGGGGCTACGTTTACAGTTACTAACAATAACACCATAAATCCCACAGGGCAATTCTGCTGGAACCCCCCAGCCAGCGCAAATGGCAACTCCTACACCTTTTATGTGACCCTCCAAGACAACTCCTGCCCCGTACGCCAAGTTGCTCAGTATGGATTTACCGTCGTGGTAAATAACCAGGTTCCCCAACCTACCTCTTTTACCTACAACTGCGGAACCAACACCGTAATCGTAAACTTCAATAACCCTGTAAGCTGCAGCTCTATCGCAGCCAATGGGAGCGACTTTCAATTTACTGGGCCTGCGGGAGCTCCTACCATTAGCGGCGCAAGCGGCATAGGCTGCGGCACCACCTCTACGCAGCAGATCCAGCTCACCCTCTCCGGACCTCTGACCCCCGGCACCACCTACACCCTACGCATAGGGACCGGTAGTGATGGGAATACCCTCTGCAGCCCATGTGGGGCCTGCGTGCCTAATAACTCTGATTTCAACATCCCTGTAAACGCCATCACAGGCAGCGTATCTATCTCGCCGAGCAGTCCTACCATCTGTCGCGGCTCTCGTATCACCCTCACCGCCAATGTCTCCCCTAACCCCACCCCGACCAATTACATCTGGTATGCCAATGGTAGCTGCTCGGGCACCCCTATCTCCAGCGGCCCTACGGCAAATCAGATCACGGTAAGCCCCACCAGCAACACTACGTACTGCGTTCGTGTGCAGTATGGCGGGGGCTGCCCGGATGCTACCGCCACTACCACTGTCACAGTAAATCGCGCCCCTACCGCCTGCTTTAATGCCTCTCCAGCTACCTTCTGTGCAGGCCAGTCGGTCACCCTCAATCCCAGCTGCTCGCAATATGTGAAGTCCTGTGCAGGGTTATGTGTCATCCCTTGCGACGGGAATGCAAACTGCCCACCTCTTGTTAATTGCGTAGCGGCGGCGTGTGCGCACACCTCTTTCTGGCTACTCAGCTTTTCTCCTTGGTTTGCAGCTGGGGGACCTGGGTCCAGCTCACTTAATCCGCTCACGGTAACCTTCCCTGCACCAGGGGAATACTCGGTACAGTTTACTCTATGCGAACCCTTCCAACTGTGCTGTCATACAGTAACCAAGCGCTACACGGTCACGTGCGTCTTATCGGCGCTGGATGTGCAGCTGCGGGCGGTGCGAGAGGGGCAGGACCGAGTAGGGCTCACCTGGGCTGTCAACGAGCGGGACCCCAACCAGCGCTTCTACGTCATGCGCCGCAGCGGCGGGGAATGGCAGACCCTCGCCCAGCTGGAGGGAGAGACCTATCAGTATGTAGATGCGGGCCTACAGCTCGGACGCTATATCTACCAGGTATCACAGAGCCTGCCGACGGGCACTGTGCTGCTCAGCAACGCCGCAGAGGTAGTGATCCTACCTGAGGGCGCTTATGTAGCGGTAGATCAGCGGGTCCGCCCCCTCGGCGAGGCTGCCCCCGTGCTATGGAGCCTGCCCGAAGGCAGCCGCCCCACTGTGCGCCTATTTGACCAGGCCGCGCGCCTCCTGTATGCCTATGAATCCGACCAGGCCGAAGGGAGCCACCCTATCCCCTCCCCTGCCGCCGCCGGCCTGTACCTCTTGCAAGTAGACACCCCAGAAGGGCGTAAGGCCTTCCGCCTCCTCTGGCAATAAAAACCCCTCCCAAAGCCCTGAAGGGCAGGCCCGCAAAGCCTGCCCTTTTTTATTTACCCCTCTTCTACAAACTCCAGCGAGGCCCCAAAAGTCTCCCGCAGCTGCATAGCCGCCCACAAGGCTATGCCGTACACAACCAGCCCAGCTGCAAAAGCGCTCAGGTGCAGGGGTAGTACGGCCTGAAACGCCTGCCATAGCAGGGTACTGAGCACCAGCGAACCCCGAATCCAATTCGGTACGCTGGTAGCTACGGTCGCGCGGAGGTTAGTGCCAAACTGCTCTGCTGCGCTGGTGATAAGCACCGCCCAGTAGCCCGAAAAAATCCCTAAGAGCAACCCCAGGGCATAAACAGTTTCGGGCGTGCGCAGGGGCAGGAGCGTATATGCCACCGATAAGGCCAGCGCTGCGGCGAGCCACAGCTGCACAGGGCGCTTACGGCTTCGCAGCACCTGGCTCAAGATCCCCGCCGCCAAGTCCCCCACCGAAAGCCCAATATAGGCATACAGGATAGCCTGACTTGCCCGAGGGGTGGGTTCTACCCGGCCCCGAAAAAGGTCAGGCGCGAAAGTTATGAGAATCCCAATCACATACCAGATAGGCACGCCGGCCAGGATAGCATACAGGTAGCGAAGGAAGCGTTCTCTGCGGCGGAAAATCTGGAAAAAGTCGCCGAGGGGCACGTGGGCTTCTTGGCGGAGGCGGGTGAAGAGGCCGGACTCGCTGACACCGATGCGCAGCACGAGGAGCATGAGCCCCATTCCGCCCCCGATAAAGTAAGCGGTACGCCAGGGGAAAAGTTCGCCCACTAAGCTGGCTGCCACGGCGCCGAGGATGCCGATGGTGGCGATAATGGTAGTGCCCCAGCCGCGCAGGTGGGGGGGCATCAGTTCAGCTACGAGGGTTACGCCGGCGCCCAGTTCGCCCGCCAGCCCTATCCCAGCAATAAACCGCCACACCCCGTAGCCATACACGCTCTCTACGAAGCCATTAGCGAAGTTAGCGACCGAGTAGGTAAGGATAGAAGCAAAGAGCACAGAAAGTCGCCCGCGCCGATCTGCTAGGATGCCCCACAAAAGGCCGCCAAGGAGCATACCCACCATTTGGAGGTTCAGCAGGAGCACACCGTAGCGCAGGCGCGCTTGGGTATCGTAGCCGAGGTCGGTGAGGCTGGCCTCACGCACGACCGAAAAGAGAATAAGGTCGTAGATGTCTACAAAGTATCCGAGCGTAGCGACGAGGACGGCGAGCCAGGTTTGGCGGGTCACGGCCTGCGAAGTTAGGAGGGAAAGGCGGAGCTTGGAGAAAAAAAGCAGTGGGGGCGGCCTTAGGCCACCCCCACGCTAGAGGAAAGGTTACGGGGCTTACTTCACTACATTCACCCAGAAGGAGGCTACGCCGTAGGGCGTGCGCGCATGGAGGATGTAGCTGCCCGCAGGCACGGCTGGGAGGTCCAGGGAGATGGTGCTTTCACCCGCCGGTACAGGTCGGCTCCACTCAGCTACCTGCTGGCCATCTACCGTATAGAGCATAAACTGCCCTCGGGTAGCTGCCGGCGTGGTAAGCTTGAGGTTGATGCACTCTACGGCAGGGTTAGGATAGGGGAGACCGAAGCCCTGCGTACCCGAACGCACCACTTGCCCCGTCGTAATGCAACTTACAGAATCCACTCCCCCATTCGTGCCCGGTGCTTCGTAGATAATAGGATGCAAGAGGTAGTTAAGTTGATAGCCTAAAATATAGTACTGAGGATACCACTCATCCGGCCCAATCCATGCTGTCGTGCTCTGCCGATACACTGGGACCCGCACGCAGTTACGACCATACACCAAAGTGTCTCCAGTAAGGCAAGGATCCCCGGCCTGATACGCAGGTCCGATAAGCCCAAAAAGCGTATCAGCCACATTATCAAGGCCAGGGGTGTATAGCTCGTACCGGAGGGCTACATAGATGGACCTGGGACGGTCTATCTCGTATGGCTGCGAGAAATAGGCATGATCGTACCGCTCCAGGCGGGTAACCTCTTGGTTCACACATTGCCCTTGCACACTAGGACGAGCGTAGCCGATACGAACTTGGTCAATAGGCTTAGAGACCTGCGCCAGGGTATCCTTGGGGAAGGAAGTGGGACGGATATCCGAAGTGCTACCATCTCCCCAATCTAGATCAAGCATAAAAGTATCGCGCAGCTCGTAGGTTATAGTATAAGCCCCATCAGGAACCTCTGGGTCAGTAGGCTCACCTATTATGGGGGTACAGGTGCGAGTCCAGTCAGCAGCACGGACATTGAAGTTGTTGAGTATAGTGCTTGCTGCACCCTTGATATAGATAGAATTTCCGCTGCCTTGCAGCGCGCAGGGGTCTATATCATACCGCTCTGCAATCCCACCCCCTACATAGTAAAGGGTATCTGGTGCCGTGTTAGAGGGAGGAAAGAGATAATTGCCGTTGAAGGTAGCGCCATTCTGTGTGGAGGAGTATATCAGCCATGCCCCCAATGAGTATAGGCTATCAAAGAAGGAGTGGTTGCAGTCGCTGCTGATGTTGATGTCGATATCGTCACCGGCATTATTTCCTAAGAGAGTATCTCCGGCGAAATTTGGTTGAGTAGAGGCTACATTAGGCACCGTGTCGGCGTCTTGGCTAGGCTTGAGCCAGGTGAGGGGCGGAAGTAAGGCAGTCCGCATCTGCGGAGCAGGACGGCTCGCCCTTAACTCTTCCAGCCGTGCCCACTGGGCACTTCGCAGGAGGGCCTCTACCTCTGGCAGACGCTTGAACTCTCTTCGCTGGCGCGTCAACTGCGCCCACGCTGTGCTTAGAAGCACAGCTGCTGCTACGGTTAGGTGTAGGTATCGCATAGCAAAAACAAAGGTAGCATTTATTTCACAAATGCAAGAGGTGGGACATAGACCTACTCAGGCTGGGTAAGTGCCGAAAAGCCCTGGGCACCAGCACATTTCGGCTCATTCGCAAACTTTGTTTGGGATCTACGCACGCTGCCGAAAATCAGCTACCATGTACCTTCGCTGGGTGGCAGCGCCAGCAGTGGTCAATCGGAAAGCCCTATACGACTATGATATCGTAGAGCGCTATACGACCGGGATAGTTCTAACGGGCGCAGAGGTAAAATCCCTGCGCAGCGGCGGCGGCCAGCTGCAAGATGCGTTCTGTACTTTCAAAGATGGGGAACTATATGTGATAAACCTGTACATCGCCCCGTACAAGCAGGCGGGCTATAGCCGAGTAGCGGAGCGGCGTCCGAGGAAGCTGCTTTTGCGGCGAGAGGAGCTGGAGCGACTGCGTGGACGCCTAACTCAAAAAGGACTTACCCTGATACCGCTGCGATTGTTTTTCTCGGATCGGGGCTGGGCCAAAGTAGAAATAGGCCTCGCCCAAGGCCGTCGCAAATACGACAAACGGCAAGTGCTACGCGAAAAAGAGACTCGGCGCGAGCTAGAACGCCTGCGCAAAAAGTATTGAGCGGGCAAGCCCGTACCTTTGCTATATGCAAGCTTATACCAACGAAGCCATCCAGCAGCGCCTGACTTTTTTCCCAGAGTGGCAGTACCGTTTGGGCGCGCTGGAGAGAGAATATGAGTTTGGAGACTTTGTGGAGGCGTGGGGCTTTCTCACCCAGGTGGCCCTCCTTGCGGAGCGCCACAACCACCACCCCGAGGTGTGGAACGTATACAATAAAGTGCGCCTGCGGTGGAGCACGCATGAAGCGGGCGG
>CALKJV010000204.1 GCA_937995505.1 uncultured Bacteroidia bacterium
CCGAGCCGAAGCCGCCGTACACCCACAAACGGAATTGACAAGGAAAAGGGCTGTCTCGCCGGTAGCTTTGAGGGAAGCTATAGCTTCATCCACAGCTTCGGGTGTGCGAAGCTCTACCAAGCCCATCTCCACCGTCTCTTGGCGTATAGGTTCTGTTACGTAGGTCGGGTACATACCGCAAAGGAAAACAATTTTTCCCGCTTATGACGCTCAAGGATAGATTATCGGGGTACGGGAAGCCAATAAACGGGGGGCGCGGGGTCTAAGATTAGCTCGGCAGGTCGTGGAAAAGGCTCCCGGCGCTCTAAGAGGTGTCGCCATGTACGAGCTTCGTCTAAGGAGGAGGGATAGTAGTCCTGGATACGCACGATGTAGCTATAAGCCTTGGCTTCTCGGAGGAGGGTGGAGAGCCGCTCGCGCAGAGGTTTGGGGAGCTTGTGGAGGGGTTTTTCTAAAGCTTTTTGGTCAAAGGGCAGCTGCTCGGAGGGCATTGTGAGCAAAGCCACGGTTTGGTAGCGTATTTGGCCAGTGGAGTAGGCGTGCAGGGTGAAAGAGAGGGCGGAGAGTCGTCCGCGGACTGTTTTTTCTGAGAGGGCCCATGCCGCCGCAAATTCTGTAAGCCAGCGCTCGTTCTCTCGCCAGAGGCTATCCCCTGTCACCTGTGGGCGGGGTGCAAGGGGCACTAGCAGCTCAATCTCTTTATAGGGTGGGCGTCCAAGCCGCCAGCTTCTGGGACCTTGCCACAGGGTGAAGTATCGCCGCATCTGACGCATCGGTACGGGCTTGGAATGGAGCTCCACTGTGTCTTCGCCGCGTTGGATGTACCAGCGCCAAGAGGAGCCTTCAGCGTATACCCCTATAAGCGCTAGATCCCCTGTGAAAAATCCCTCCAGCACAGGCAGCCCACTGCGGGCTTCACGTAGCTGGAGGCGGTTTCGTTGCCGGGCTAACCACCGAAAGCTAGAAGGTTCCGCTTGCCAAAGGCTATCCCAGTGCGTGAGGGTATAGGGCTGGCCGTGAAGCTGTAGCCAAAGTAGCCCGAAAAGCACCCCCAAAAGTAGTTTTTTCCACAGCAGCCTGATGGAGAAGTAGCCGGTGGTTTCTATCTTTGCGCCATGCAGCGGGTCGAGCGAGTTCCCCTGGTGGAGAAAGCCTGGGCCCTTCGGCGGGAGCTCGTTCGGTCGGCTCCCTGGGGCGGCTTTGCGATGACGACCTTATGGGGCTGCCCTACCCGCAAATACCACAGCTGGCTTTCCCTCTGGCGGGGCTTTGAGCGATACGAGCTCTTACCGCAGATGCAAGAGGAGCTCCTCCTCCGAGAAGGGCACTTCTTACTTACCACGCAGCACTTCCATGGGCAGTTAGCGTGGGAAGGGTATCGTTACCTGCAGCAGCTACGGATAGGGCCAGGATGGCACTGGGTCTATCAGGTGGGTGAGCTTCACATAGAGAAGTCTCTGTATCTGCATCCCGATGCGCCAGTGTGGATGCTTCGGTATACTTTTTCGGGACCCGTGCTGTTTCGTTGGGTCCCCTTGTGGGCCGTGCGCCCCTGGCATACCCTCCGCACCGAACCCATCCAGGTGCTGCGAAAAGGCGACAGGCTCCTTTGCCCAGAGGGGATCAGTTTGCACTTTGAGTCCTCTCCGGTGCCGCGCTTTGTACCTTGGACACACCCTTATCAAGGCGCTTTTTATCCCGTAGAGGCCGAACGAGGCTACGCAGCCACAGAGGTACTTTCGGCTAGCGAGTGCTGGGAATGGCGGCTGCACGGAGCAGGAGAAATTACCATTCTGCTGAGCCCAGAACCTCTAACCCGGGCTCCCATCCCGGTAGTCTCTTCCTCTAAGAGATCAGGTCTGCGGGAGGCGTTGGCGGAGCGGGCAGAGGAGTTTTTTCTTCGCACTCCCCAGGGAGAGTACATCCTTGCGGGGCATCCGTGGTTTGGCGTGTGGGGACGGGATACCTTTATCAGCTTACCGGGGCTTACGTGGGCTCGAGGGGAAGAGGAACGATTTCACCGCATCACCGAAACTGCCTTACAGCATCTCTCGCCCGAAGGGAGACTCCCGAATACCTTCCCCGGGGACTACACAGCCGAAGATACGGGTCTCTGGTGGATATGGTCTCTTTTGCAGGTGTATCGGATGGGCGCTGCCGGCGAAGTTCTATGGCGGCGGTATGGAGAGGCTCTCCAGCAAGTACTGGTAGGATACCTTCAACGCTTAGCCAGTGAAGAGGGGCTTTTACAGGTAGAGGCTTCACCGCCCCCTTCTTGGATGGATGCGGTGGTAGAAGGGCGGCCGGCGGTGGAGCGGCGGGGGGCTCTCGTGGAGCTGAATGCCCTATGGTACGCAGCCTTGCGCTTTGTGGCCGAGATAGCCCCGCAAGAGGGGATCAAATGGCGCTGGAATCTGCTTTCGCGGCGGGTACTTGCGCACTTCAAGCCTACCTTCTGGGCAAAGGCCCGAGGCTACTTAGCCGACTGGGCAACCCCTACCACTACAAGCTCGCAAATCCGTCCCAATCAGCTCTTCGCCGCAGCACTCCCGTACCGGCCCATTAGCGATAAGATCGCCGAGCTGGTCCTCCAGACCGTAGAACACCACCTTTTGACTCCGAGAGGATTGCGTACCCTTTCGCCCGCAGACCCTCAATACATCGGAGAATATGCAGGCGATGCCCAAGCTCGCGATCGGGCCTATCACAACGGCACCGTATGGCCTTGGCTTTTAGGAGCTTACGCAGATGCGAAACTCTTTATTTGGGGTAAGGCAGCCCAGCCCTCTCTCCGCCAGCTTGTGCAGCGCTTTGAGGAGACTCTATACGAATATGGCTGGGGGGCCGTTGCTGAAATTTACGACGGAGATGCCCCCCACGCCCCCAAAGGCGCTCCTTTTCAGGCTTGGAGCGTAGCAGAGCTTTTGCGTATCCTTTATCAGCTGGATCGCCTATGAAAGTGCTCATGCTTGGCTGGGAATTTCCACCCCGTATCGCTGGGGGCCTTGCCGTGGCGTGTTACGGCCTCGTGAAAGGCCTGGTGCATCACGGGGTAGAGGTTACCTTCGTGATGCCGCTGCGCAGTGGCGAGGAGCCTACCAATGGCTATCGCCTCCTCGGCGCCCAGGAAATTCCCATTCCTTACACCCACGCTATAGAACTGCCCCCATTTTGGCATCAGGTCACCTTTTATGGGGTGCGCACTGCGTTGGGGCCTTACTTAGAGCAGTTAGAGGCGCCTGTACTCCACTTTGAAGCGGTCCCGCAGCCCGTGCCTCCGCTCACCGAGTCAGGGCAGCTCTTCTTGGAATTTTCCGGAAAGTATGGCCCAGACCTCCTCTCGGAGGTATACCGGTATGCCTATGCGGTGAGCCATCTGGCAGAAGCGGTAGAGTTTGATATCATCCATGCGCATGATTGGCTTACGTACCTGGGGGGCCTGTGGCTAAAAGCCAAGACCGGCAAACCCCTCGTCGTACACATCCACGCGACCGAATATGACCGTTCGGGCGAAAACCCCAATCCCGAGATACGCGCCATTGAAGAGATGGGCTTTCGGGGGGCTGACCTCGTGACTGCCGTGAGCTTTTACACTCGGGCGCTGGTGGCAGAGAAGTACGGCATTCCGCTAGAAAAGATTTGGGCTGTACATAATGCGGTCCTTCCGAAGGACCGTCAACCTATTCAGCGGCCCCCCAGCTCGCGCAAGGTCGTTACCTTTTTGGGGCGGGTTACGCACCAGAAAGGCCCAGAGTACTTCGTGGAGGCGGCGGCGCGTTTAGCTCCATGCCTTCCTGAGGCGCATTTTGTGATGGCAGGCACGGGAGACCTCTTGCGCTCTACTATCCGACGAGTGGCCCAGCTGCGCTTAGGCGCGCGTTTTAGCTTCACGGGGTTTTTGCCCCCCGCAGAAGTAGAACGGCTCTTTGATCTAAGCGATGTCTATGTGATGCCTTCGGTATCCGAGCCCTTCGGCATCTCTGCCCTAGAAGCGCTGCGGGCAGGCGTGCCCGTCATCCTCTCCAAGCAATCTGGCGTAGCTGAGGTGCTGCCCCACGCGCTGAAAGTAGATTTTTGGGATGTAGAAGGCTTAGCTAACCTCATTTACGGGGTCTTGCGCTATTCTGCTATACGGCCCTTCTTCATTCGGTTTGCGCAAGCGGAGCTTGCCCAGCTGCAATGGGAAAGGGCCAGTGCCCGAGTCCTAGAAGCTTACCAATCCCTCCTCGTATGAGACACATCTGCCTGTATTTCCAAGTGCATCAGCCCTTCCGATTGCGTATCTATCGGTTTTTTGACATCGGGGTGTCGCATGACTACTACCACGAGCTAAATAACCGAGCCCTCATGCGCCGCATTGCGCAGAAGTGTTACCTCCCGATGAATACCCTTCTGCAGCGGCTCATAGAGCGCTGGGGGCCAGAACGCTTTTCGGTGTCCTTCGCTATTAGTGGGGGGGCATTGGAGCAGATGCGCCTATATGCACCAGAGGTATTGGAGAGCTTTCAGCGGCTGCATAAGACAGGAGGGGTGGAGCTGGTCGGCGAGACGTATGCTCATAGTTTAGCTTGCCTCAAGTCCCGCCGAGAATTTGAAGCCCAGGTGCGCAAGCATACCGAGACTTTGGAAGAGCTTTTTTCGGTGCGGCCTACCACCTTTCGCAATACGGAGCTCGTATTTTACGATGAGGTGGCCCGCTGGGTAGCCGAAATGGGCTTCTCGGCTATGCTGGCAGAGGGAGCGGATACCCTGCTGGGTTGGCGCAGCCCTAACTACCTCTATCAGAGCGCTGCGGCCCCTGATCTGCTACTTTTCCTGCGCAATTATAAGCTCAGCGACGATATTGCTTTTCGCTTCTCTAATCGGGAGTGGTCTGAATGGCCCCTTACAGCGGAGAAGTTCGCTGGCTGGATCGCTGACCTACCGGCTGAGCAGCGCCTCATCAACCTCTTCATGGACTATGAGACTTTTGGAGAGCACCAGTGGGCTGAAACGGGGATATTTGAGTTCTTTGAGTCGTGGGTAAATCGCATGCTGGAGCAGGGCGCTGCGCGCTTTGTTACGCCCACTCAAGCGCGCAAGGATCATTCTCCTGCGGCTTCCCTGTCGGTGCCTGCGCCTCTTTCCTGGGCCGACTCCGAACGTGACTTGACGGCTTGGCTGGGCAATGAACTCCAAACCGACGCCTTTGACACGCTGTATTCCTTAGAAGAGCCCCTGCGCCAGACCTCGGCACCGGACTTGCAGCGCGATTGGTTGTATCTCCAGACCAGCGACCACTTTTATTACATGTGCACGAAGTTTTTCTCCGATGGCGATGTACATAAGTACTTCAATCCCTACAACTCGCCGTATGAGGCTTACGTGACCTACATGAATGTGCTATCTGACTTTCGGGAGCGGGTAGAAAGTGCGGCTAAGCTGGCAAAAAAGCAATCAGAGACTCTCTCTACGGCCGAGGCTTCGCCTGAGCCGAAGGGGAGCGCAGAAGCTTCTTAGGGCTCTCGTTGTAGGCGGCTCAGGACGATAACCGTATGCCGGATGATCGCTACGAGCTGCGAGGTAGCTTCTTCGTACAAGCGGATATCCCACACGTGGGTAGTGCGGCCAAGGTGGATCGGGCGGGCTTCGGCCCATACATAGCCCTCCCGCACAGGACGAAGGTGATTAGCATTGATTTCTAGGCCGACACAGTATTGGGTTTGGATATCTACCACGAGGTTGGAAGCGGTGCTAGCGATGGTTTCAGCCAGGGCTACTGAAGCCCCCCCATGAAGGAGGCCTAAGTATTGGCGGGTACGGTGGTCTACGGGCATCCGGGCCCGTATGTAATTTGGCCCGATTTCTGTGAAGGTAATGCCTAAGGTTTCTACCATTGTGCCTTTGGCTAGGTCATTGAGGGCGGCGGGGGTGGCTTCTACCTTCCAGATGGGGGTAAGGCTCATAGGTCGGCTAAACGAAAAGTCTCTCCCCGCTCATAGCGGCCGGGCTCTTTTTCTATTACGGTGCTACATTCTACAGCAGCGTCGTGCTCGTAAAAAACTATTACGCGTTCTCGCACTAGCCAAGGGAGGTACTGCTCTCGTTCAGTGAAGGTTACAAGCGGTCGCACATCGTAGGCCATCACGTAGGGTAGGGGTAGATGCGCACTGGTGGGGAAAAGGTCGGCCCCATAGAGAATGGTGTGTCCTTTATAACGCACAGAGACGAGCTGCTGGCCTTCCGTATGGCCATTCACTATATGGAGCTGTATTCCGGGCAGAAGTTCGGTTTCGCCCTCTAAGAGAACAAGCTGGCCTGTGGCTTCTAAGGGGTCGTAGTTTTCGGGGAAAAAACTGGCGCGTTCGCGTGGGTTAGGGGCGTGGGCCCACACCCAGTGGCTGCGCTGCACATAGTAGCGAGCATTAGGAAAGGTCGGCACCACTTGC
>CALKJV010000205.1 GCA_937995505.1 uncultured Bacteroidia bacterium
ACTGGCACGCCACACGCAAGGGCTTCAATGAGGGTGACAGGAGTGCCTTCGTTGTCGGAAACCAATAGTACCGCATCCAACGCCCGCAATACTTCAGGCATATCCCAGCGTAAGCCTGCCCAATACACCCGGTCCGTGAGCTCTAACTTTTGGGCAAGGGCTTCTAGCGTAGGTCGCTCAGGGCCTTCTCCCACAATCACCAGACGCAGCCCTGGATGAGCGTGCTTGAGTTGGGCTAAGGCCTGGAGAAGCTTATCTACACGCTTAATAGGCACGAGCCGCCCGATCCATCCTAAAAGCGGCCCCGAAGCCCCTCCTAACCACATCGCTCGCAGTTCTGATACCCGCTGGGCGTCGTACCGCTCCAATCGCTCTAAGTCAAACCCCAGCGGAATGACTCGGACCTTATGCGCAGGGGCAACCCGAAAACGCTCCACAAGGTCGCGCCGCTGCCTTTCGCTAATTGCAACTACGACATGGGTAATCCGTGCAAGAAGTCGCTCTGCTTGTACGTAAAACCAGGAAACAATCGGCGAAAAGTATCCTTCTAAGGAATGCCCGTGATACGTATGCACCCGCACGGGCACGCCGGCGAGCCAGGCGGCCAGCCGTCCTAACGCCCCCGCCTTAGCGGTGTGGGTATGAATAAGGTGCGGTTTGTAGCGGCGGATGAGCCGCCAGAGCGCTACCAGCGTACGCAGATCGTGCCACAAGCCGGGTTCTCGCCGTAGCGCAGGTAAGTAGTACACAGGCACCTGATAAGCCGCTATCCACGGCTCGGCCCGCTGCTCCCCCCGGGGCTCCCGACCTGCAACGAGAAGCGTCTCGTACTGGTCCGGGTCAAGCCGCTGAGCAAGGAGAAGCACATGATGGGCCGGCCCCCCTACATTGAGCCGACTGATTAGGCGCAGAACCCGTACCTTCGCCACAGCACTCAAAGGTAGGCATGCGGCGCTGGGTAAGAATGGGAGGGCTCTTCTGCGGTTGGGCCTTAGCTCAGCCCCTCTCTGCGGCTCTCCCCTCGCTCATGGCAAAAGGCCGTAGGCCTTTCTCCCGGGCTGCACAAGTCTGTCTCACCCATGTGGAGTCCCGAAGCTTTTCCCCAACTCCTTTCCTCGTCTACCGAGATTCGCTCCCTAACCCTCGCAAGGCCCTCTGGCTAAGTGCACTCCTCCCCGGAGCAGGGCAGATATACAACCGATCCTACTGGAAAGCCCCACTCATCTGGGGAGCCCTTGCCCTGACAGGTACCTTAGCCTACCAGAACCATAAATACTACCTGCGGTACCGCCAAGCATACCGAGACGCCTTGAGCGGCCAGAATCCCTTCCCAACCCTTCCTCCCGAAAACCTCCGCTTCCTCCGAGAGACCTACCGAAAAGACCGAGATGTATTCTTCTTAGCCTCACTGGTAGTGTACGCCCTCCAAATAGGCGAAGCGTACTCGGATGCCCACCTCAAGGGCTTCACCATTTATGCGGCAGGGGGCCCGAGCTATGTGCGGCTGGTATGCACTTGGTGAAAAACTGGCCTCAAGGCGCGGCGCTCCTCACTCATCCAGCCCTCTTAGAGGCGGTATGGCTTTCCTACTGGAGCCGCTGGCAAATGGGATGGGTATTGGCGAGCTGGGGCCTCCTCGTCGGTATGAGCGGGCTCCTGTACCTCTGGGTGTACCAGCGTCCTCGGGATATTAGCCAGCTGCTGGGATCCGAACGGCGATTTCTCCTCTTGTGGCACCTCCTCGCCATTGGAGGGCTCTGGGCCGCTACCGCAGAACCCCTACTCCACCTCTGGCTTAGCCTCTTCCTTTGGATGAGCTTCTGGGGCTTTCTCCTGCACTGGCTCAGAGAATACTCCTTTCATGTATACGGCTGGAGCGGTATGCTGGGCTTCTTTTCAGTGTACGGGGCCTCCTACCCGCTCAGCGTCATAGGGTTTGCGGGGGTTACCTTGGCTGTCGGGTACCTGCGCCACTATCAAAAAGCTCACTCCCCCCCAGAGATTTTTAGAGGGCTATTGGGATTCGGCTTGGGTCTGCTTTTCGCCCTCATCCACGAACTTACTTAGGCACCCGTATAAGCCACACCACCGCCACACTCGTGAAAAGTATATTTGGGATCCACACCCCTATCCATGCCCAGCCAGTCTCAGAACTAAAAGCGCTCTTAGCAATCGCCAGCAAAAACACATAGATAAAGGCCAGTACCAGCCCAAGCCCAATTTGCCAAGCCACGCCGCCTCGCCGTTTGCGTGAAGCTGAAGCAAAACCCAACGCCGTAAGGATCACCGAAGCCAACGGTATAGCCGCTCGCTCATGGAGCTCCATTTCAAGGAGATTGGCAATATCCCCACCCACATACCGCTGCCGCCGATATTCGGCCCACAGTTCGGGCAGCGTCATCGTGCGCGTATATAGGTCAGAGCGGATAATGTCATCTGGCGTCAGCGGTAGAACTGTATCTACCTGCGCAATGGGCTGGGGGGGGTGACCCGCTATAAACTTCCAGTTTCGCAGGAAGCGCCATCGCTGCTCGGTCAGGTCCCACTGTACCTCTTCCGCACAGAGGCGCTCTATAAGCCGGCCTTGCTCTATCCGCTCTATATGCGCTCCAAAGCCTATGTAATCGTACTTATCAAAAGCCCGTATGAAAAAATAAGCCTCTGGCGTGAGCTTCACGTGGACCTGACGCTTGTCAAAATACAGCCGACTGCGCACATACTTATACTCAAACTCGTCTATTCGGCGCACATTTCTCGGCGTAACATAAAACTGCAGCCCCCAACTCACCAACGAAAAAAACATAGCAATAGCCAAGTAAGGGCGCAGGATTCGCCAAAAACTCACCCCACCTGCCAGTAGAGCTACAAATTCAGAGCGCTGGGCTAACCGTCCCGTAAAAAACAATACCGAGAGAAATAGCACGAGGGGCGAGAGCAGATTGGCATAAAATGGGATAAAGTGCTGGTAGTAAGCCACTATGGCGGAAAGCGGGGCTTTCTTTTCAACGAAGTCATCTATTTTTTCGGCGACATCTATGGCGACTAAGACGACTACTAAAAGCGCTAAGCTCCCCAAAAAGCTTACCAGAAAAGCTCGTAAAATGTACTTGTCTAAGCGCTTCATGTTTTTTGGGCGATTTGGCGCAGCTCTTGGAGCTTGAAGAGAGCCTCTATGGGGGTAAGGGTATTGGGGTCGATCTCTAAGAGGCGGCGGCGGAGCTCTCCCTCTGTATCTGGCGGGGTGTGGAAAAGGGTGGGTTCGTGGGCGGGAAGGAGGGGCTCGTGCTTCTCTAAGTGCCGCAGAAGGGTCTGAGCCCGCTGGAGGATCGCTGGTGGAAGGCCCGCCATCTCAGCCACCGCAATCCCGAAACTGCGGCGCATAGCGCCCGCGCGGAGCCGATGCAGAAATATCAGCTTACCCCCTTGCTGCTCTACGGCTAAATGGAAGTTCCGCAGACGAGGCAGAGCCTGCTCAAGCTCCGTTAGCTCATGATAGTGCGTAGCAAAGAGCGTCCATGGCCGACAGTGGGGGTCATTGTGGAGGTACTCTAACACCGCCCAAGCCAACGCTAACCCATCATACGTGCTAGTCCCCCGCCCAATCTCATCCAAAATTACAAAGCTACGAGAAGTAGCCTCGTGCAAGATGCGAGCGGTTTCCTGCATCTCCACGAGAAAGGTGCTCTGCCCAGCTGCGATATTATCCGAAGCCCCCACACGGCTGAAAATCTGATCTACTAAGGTCAGCATAGCCGATTCGGCGGGTACGAAGCTGCCTATTTGTGCCATCAGGAGGATGAGGGCATTTTGGCGCATATAGGCAGACTTGCCTGCCATATTCGGGCCGGTAAGGAGGAGGATACGCTGGTCGGGCTTGAGCACGAGGTCATTTGGCTGGTAGGGCTGATGCGGGGGCAGGAACCGCTCAATCACGGGATGACGCCCCTTGCAGATGTGAATCTCAGGCTCGTCGGTAAAAGTAGGGCGCGTGTAACCATACCGATGGGCGGCGACAGCGAGCGCCAAATGCACATCTACGCTGGCGACCCACCGAGCTAAGGCTTGCAGGGTAGGAACATAAGACTGCAGCTCTGCGAGCAGGACTCCGTAGAGGCGAGTTTCTTCTTCGGCGATGCGATTTTGTGCGGCTTCTATCTCTGCAGCTAAGCGGTCTAACGCTTCACTGCTATACCGGGCTGCTCCTTGCGCAAGCTGCTGCCGCAGCCGATATTCAGGGGGGACCTTCTCTAAGTGGGCAGCCGTGATATGGAAGACATAGCCCAGCTGCTTATTGGTTTGAATTTTGAGGGAGGGAATACTCAATCGCTGGCGTTCCTGTTCTTCTAGGCGCTGTAGCTCCAGCTCGGCATTTTCGGCGAGGTGACGGGCTCGGTCTAAAGCTTCGCTTACGCCCGCTCGGATGACCTTACCTTCGCCAGGCCGCTCGCCGATGTAGGGGGGGCTAGGCTGGATATCCAAGTACCGCTCCAGCAGCTGAAGCAGCGTAGGAATGAGCGAGAGGGCTTCGGGGCGCTCATCGTACGGGGCGGGAAGGGTTTCGGCGAGCTGCCGACAGCTCTGCAAAGCCCAGTAAATCTGCACGAAATCGCGAGGTCCTGCTCGGCGACTGCTTAGGCGCGCCACGCGCCGCTCCAGGTCTCCCGTTCGCTGGAGATGCCCTTGCCAGAGGGCCTGCCCCCCCTCTAAGTGCGTACATAACACCTCTACCAGCGCTAAACGCCGCTCTAAGGCTTCTCGCTGACGCAGAGGGAAGCACAAACGATTCCGCAACAGACGCGCCCCAGCGGGCGTGACCGTGAGCCGCAGTACCTGAAAAAGGCTTTTTCCTTCGGGATGCAGCGGCTCCAAGACCTCTAAGTGACGCAGCGTGTCCGAAGGCAACACAATTACCTCCCCAGCCGGCAACGGCCTCGGAAAGCTCAAATGCGGGAGACCGGTCTGTTTGAGCGTGCGGAGATAGGCTAAAAGAGCTGCCAAGACTGCGGCTTCTGGCCCCGTGGCATAGACGATAGAACCCTTTGGAGCCTTATAGCCGTACACTTCGGAGAAAGCTCCGGCCAGCCCCGCAGGATCAAAGTACCATTCCGGCAGAGCCTCTATGCGCTGTGCTCCTGAAAAGAGCGCGTTCCATAGGCTCTCTTGCCCGACAAAGACCAGCCCTTCTACGGGCTGCAGAGCGGAAAGCACCCCCTCTACTTGCCCCAAAGGCCCTTTGAAGTAAAAAACTCGGCCGCTGCTGACTACATCTGCTAAGGCCAGAGCCGCTTCAGTAGAATTGTAAGCCCAAAAGGTCGCTATATATAAGGTTTTCTCGCTCCCCTCCTCACCTTCCCAAAAGACCCCAGGCGTGACAAGCTGGGTTACTTCCCGTCGTACGATTTTTTTCGCCTTTTTGGGGTCCTCTACTTGGTCGCAGATAGCGACGCGATAACCTGCTTCTATGAGCTTCGGCAAGTAAGTATCCAACGCCCGTATAGGAAAGCCCGCTAAGGGTACATCACCAGCAGCGCCATTATTGCGGCGAGTCAGGGTAATTCCTAGCACACTAGAGACGATATGGGCATCCTCTTCAAAAGTCTCGTAAAAATCCCCTATCTGAAAGAGGAGCAGGGCGCCCGGATATTGTGCTTTGAGGGCCCGATACTGCTCCATCAAGGCCGTATCAGACATAGGGCATATCTTTTAGAAGGGCTTGCATGAGCCGTTTGATGTTTTGGGCTTCGCTCTGCAGCTGAAACCAGCGCTCTCGCGGGCGGCTACTGAGCTCATCATACGACAAGCGCGGAAAGTACAGCACGGAGCGCAAACTAAACTTCGGAATGCGCGTGAGCCGAGTCGGCAGATTGAGCACGGGATTTTTCATAAGGGGCCGCACGTAGGCGGGCTGCCAGCGCCCCACCCAACTCAACATCCAGCTCGGAATGTAAAAATCCTTCCCCCATTCCTCCGACCCCCGATGCACTGTAACCAGTATGGGGGCCTGCGCGGCAAGCGCTAGCTCGACAAACTTCGGTGAGCGAAATGGGCGTATCTCATATACATCCCCCAAAATGCAGTTGTCGCCTTCTGGAAAGAGGGCTACATCCGTAATAGGCCCATCCCGGAAAGCCTCTATCACCTTTGCGAAGGTAGGCGGCTCCTGACTCTGAAACACCCACCGCAGAACCCATCGGCTCAGCGCTACTTTATACAGCCCTCTATGAAAGACCCCAAGGGCCTTTCGCTCGTGCCCTCCTACCTCTAAGACAGTCCGAAGCATCGCTAATATGGCCGGAATCCATCCCAAGGTCCCTGCATGACTCATAGCATGAACGAGCTTAGGATGCTTAGCAAGTAAGATAGGGAGCGGTGGCTGTATCTGGGCCACAATCTCATCAAAAAGCAACGGATACACCCATGAGAGCTTCCGATACAGGGAAGGAAGTGCTATGGCGACACCAGCCCGACTCATGGGCCAAAAATTAGCAAATCTTTCTAGTCAACGGCGACGCCTTGATATCCAAGCCCTACAGGGGAAAAAGCAAAGGGGGCACTCCCAACCCAGATGAGCTGGAAGTACCCCTCAATGTAATTTGCCTATTACAGAAGGTGTTATTATTCCTTTACACTGCCGGCAGTCTGCTGGATAGCGCGCTGAGGCAAACCATCTCGCAGAATAATATACCCATCAGCATCAGGTTCCAGCGTAGCTGCTTGACTATAGGCAGCCCAAGCGTAGCCATAGAGGCCATTTTGCTCGTAGAAGGAACCCAAGAGCGCTTGCCCTAAGGCCGTTTTGGTATCTACGCTATTACGAAGGGCCTCTTCTTCCTTCTTGAGAGTGGCGACTTTTTCGGCAGAGAGCACTCGGAAGCAAGTATTATTAGAGAAAAGACTGGAATGGCGCCGGGTGCTCACTCGCCAGTAGTAGCAAGGACCGGCTTTGAGCTTAGACGACAGAGCGGTGAGGGTTACGCTGGTCTGGTCTGCCGAAAGCTCCTCTGTGTGAAGAATTTGTCCCGCATCGTCCAGAATTTGGAGCGTATAGCCTTCCGAGCCAGGGACACGATCCCAGTTGAATTCCACCCGATCGGGATAGAAGGCGGTCTGGGCTGGGGTACGCGGAGTAGGAGCCATCGTAGAACGAGTAACGGCTCCCAGGGTCTTTCCGGACGCGCGACCTGCCCCAGAAGCTACAGCTTGGTTGAGTACATACCCCGTATAGCGCGAGGCATATGGGTTGTCATCTGTGGAGGCCTTTTTCGTTATCAGTTCTGCGATGGTGTAGGTGCCGGGTTCTCGCAGCTCGCGCGTCTTATTGGCGGGAAAGACAAGAGCTATGTACGACTGCTCTGCCAAGCGGATCCTTTGCTGCTCGCTTACCTTCATGCCTGCAGAGGCTTTTACCCAAGCCCCGCCAGACTGCTCTACTTGTACGTTTCCGCGGGTCGCCAAAATCGTGACAGATTGTCCCCATAGCGCGAGAATCGAGAATCCTGCGAGCGCTACGGCTATTTTCCTTAGGTACAGCATGGAGTATAATGTTACAAAATCTGTGCCAAATTGTGCGAGGGACGCGCCAGCGCAACCTCCCCTGCTAGGAGCAGGCCCCAAAAAACCACTTCTACCGGAAACCACAGACCGAGCTTCCCCAGATACAGCATCAGCTCAAACGCCCCCCAAGTCAAGAGCGCTTGAGCTGCCCGAATAGCGAAGTACCGCAGCCACACAACCCGCACTCCTCGCCGCACCGCCCCAAAAAGCAGATAACCTACCCCCACCAGCACCAACGCCCAACCCACCGAAAGCTCTCGGAAAAAACTCCTATGCATGAGCATGGAGAGGATATTAGCGTGTACGATCACCCCATACATGTCAGGAAAAGCTTGACGAAATGGACGAGGATGCAACGGCGAAAAAAACACATCTTCCATCGTGAGATAAAGCGGATCAGCTAGCCCCATGAACACCACCTTCCCCCCAAGCCACTCTAAGGGCAGACTATCATGAAGCACCTCAAGGCCATTGAGGTAGTAAAAGTGAGAGAGGTTTCCTCGGTACCGGATGCGCTGCTGGGGCTCTATCCGAGGTAACTCCGCACGAAGGTCAGGATCCAGCGCCAAAGCCGCTCGCAGCGCCAAAGAATAGTGGGTATCCGCTTGCGTAACTGCATACAAGAGACAGCGGCGCACCGTGCGTACAGCGTGAGGCTCTTCGGTGAGGAGATTTGCGAAGGCTTCCTCGGTGCAATCCGTAAATCGGCTTAGACTCACTTTTAGGGGCTTAGAGCGTTCAAAAGGAACCTCCAAAGCTAAACTTTCTGCAAGGCAGATAGGTACTTGCTGGGAAACTTCGCATAGAGCGGCTTTCCATAAACTATCCTCTAGAGGCGAATGCTGCTCCGGAAAGACTGCATCTATGGCTATGAACTTGGGCTTCGCGGCTCCTATTCGGTGTACCAGCTCCCCTAAGCCGATACGTCCTAACCGACCTATATCTACAATTACTATCTGCGTATCGGGCGGCTGAAGGGGCATGCGCTGGTAAATAAGGTCATGAATATCCCACCCCCAGTAAGGCGGCGGTAAGAGGCGGTTCAGCAGAAAAGCCCCACTTATCACAAAAATCATTCGGACTGCGGTGCCCAAGAGCGCTGGCAAACTCATAAAAGGGCTTGGCGATAGCGGCGTAGCGTCTCCGCTATACCGAGGTACAAGGCATCAGATACGAGTGCGTGCCCGATAGAGACTTCGGCGAGATTACTTAAGTTTTGTCGCAAAAAGCGAAGGTTATGCAGATTAAGATCATGGCCTGCGTGGAGACGCAGGCAAAGGGCTTGAGCGAGGGCAGCGGCCTCCCGATAGGACGCAATAGCTTCCTCTGGCCGAGCCAGGAAAGTCGCAGCGTAGGGCCCCGTGTATAGCTCTACACAGTCTGCCCCGATAGCTGCGGCGGCTTCCACCTGCGACGGATTCGGGTCAATAAAGAGACTCACTCGGATACCCCACTCCTTGAGTTGAGCTATAAGAGGAGCCAAAAAGTCCCGATAGGTGGGTATATCCCAGCCGTGGTCAGAAGTAAGGGCTTGAGGCGGGTCGGGTACTAAGGTAACCTGGGCCGGCCGGACCTGGGCTATTAGCGCCAAAAATTCTTCAGAAGGATACCCTTCCACATTCAGCTCTACCCCCAGCGCATCTCGGAGGGCCAGCACATCGGCTCGGCGGATATGCCGTTCGTCGGGACGGGGGTGCACGGTGATTCCGTCCGCCCCGAGGCGCTCACAGGTCTGGGCAAAGGCCACCACGTCGGGAAGGTTGCCCCCACGAGAGTTTCGCAAAAGAGCGACTTTATTGACATTTACGCTGAGGCGGGTCATTCGGGCGTATCAATAAAGTCTAAAGGATAATCAATTATGGCCTTCCAAGGCAGTCCAGCAGCAGGTAGCCGCTCCAGGAGAGGGACAGGATCAAGCTGCTCTACATTCCATACGCCGGGCTGGGGCTTCCAAGCCCCTGTACTTAAAAGCTCGGCTGCCACAGCCGGAGGTACGCCCGCTGTGTAAGCCACAGCTTGTGCGCCACAGTCTTGATAGGCCCACTCGTGCCGAATGTTTGTATAAAGATAGGCTGTGCGGGGCTGACCCTGGTACGTGCCCCGCAGTTGTACTCCGATAGAGACCCAGCCCTTATAGTCTGGCGCTAAGGACGCAGGATCAGGTAGGAGCTTCTGCAGAAACTTGATAGGGACGACCGAACAGCCTTCGTAATCTACTGGTTCAATGCTAGTAAGGCCCACATTCATAAAGGCCCGCAAGTGCATCAGATACGACTCCCCAAAAGTCATCCAGAAACGAGCTCGACGCAAGGAGGGAAAGTGCTTCACTAAAGACTCTAGCTCCTCGTGGAAAATCAAGTACGCTCGCCGCACCCCAATCTCGGGAAAGCGCACATCCTGCGACACCGAGAGCGGAGGCACTTCAACGAGTTGGGCACCTTCGTAGTAACGGCCAGGTTGCGTAATCTCTCGCAGGTTGATTTCTAAGTTAAAGTTAGTGGCAAAGGGGCGGCCGTGGTCGCCTGCATTGCAGTCAATAATATCTAAGTAGTGCAACTCATCAAAAAGGTGCTTGGCAGCATAGGCTACAAACGCATTGGTTACCCCAGGATCAAATCCTATCCCCAATACAGCCGTGCGACCAGCCTGCTGGTAACGCTCCTGAAATTCCCACTGATAGCGATACTCGTATTTGGGAGTATCGGGGGGCTCATAAGAAGCAGTATCTAGGTAATCCACCCCTGCCTGCAAACAGGCTTCCATGAGCGGGAGGTCCTGATAGGGCAAGGCCAGGTTGATAACAAGGGCTGGGCGGTGCTTCTCAAGTAGGGCGACAGTTTGCGCCACGTTGTCTGCATTTACAGCCTCGGGGATAATACGAGCTTGGGGATGACGAGCAGCTAAGGCTTCACACTTAGCTCGGGTACGACTCGCTACGACAATCTCCGGGAAAAGGTCAGGGCGGCGAGCTAGTTTACACACCGTAACCTGTGCGACAGCCCCAGCCCCCACTACCATCACCTTTGGCATGCGGCAAAAATACAAAACCCCTAAGCGAGGGCGCTGTCAAGGACGACCTAAGAGCTGCCGAAGCGCAGCTTCTACCGTAGGATAGCGAAAAGTAAATCCCTCCGCAAGCAACCGGGCTGGACGTACATACGCTCCTCGGGTCAAGGTTACGGCCATCTCGCCCAGCACCCATCGCAGAGGCACCTCAGGAATGGGTAAAAGAACCCACCCCCCAAAAAGCCGCTGTACCGCCACTGCAAACTGCCGCGCAGATACCGGCTGGGGCGCTGTGAGATTATATATCCCTTCCCGAGAAGTCTCTAAAGCCCAGGAAAAAGCTCGAACCACATCTTCTATATGCACCCAAGAAAATCCCTGCTGGCCAGGGGCCGCGTAGGTACCTACCCCTAGGCGAAAGCCTTGACGCAGCTTCGGCCAGGCCCCTCCATGCGGACTCAAAACTACCCCCAACCGAAATATCACCAGCGGTCCAGGAGCTTTGTGCGCTTCAGCTTCCCAAGCCTGCGCTAAGCCCGCCAAAAAGTCTTTTCCCGCCGGACCGCTCTCTGTAAGTTCCGACTGCGAAAGTGTGGATCCATAATACCCAATCGCTGAGACCGAGAGGAGACGGGCATTCGGTGCGTAATGATGAAGCCACTCTACTACGGTTCGGGTGCTTTCTACCCGACTCTCCCAGAGGGTCTGCTTGTAGGCCTCGGTCCAGCGACGATCGGCGATACCAGCCCCCGCAAGGTGAATAACCGCTTCCCAAGGTTGCCCTGCCAGAGACTTCGGAACCCGAGTACCGTCCCATACTTCCACCCGTGCAAAAGGCAAATGCCCTGCACGGCGACTCAGCACGGTAAGGTTATACCCGGCTTGAGCTAAGGCCGACCCTCAGGCCCTTCCGATAAGCCCCGTGCCCCCTGTGATAAGGATAGACTTCATATGTAGCCTAACAAAATCCCTTTATCGGGCCTGGGTAGCCCGTGCCAGTAGCACGAAATCGGCCAGTGTGATCCAAGTCATCGCTTCCACAATGGGTACAGCTCTCGGCACAGGGCAGGGGTCGTGACGTCCTTGCACAATAAGCTGAGTAGCTTCGCCTGAGCGGGTCACGGTAGATTGAGGGCGCTTGAGAGTAGCAATCGGCTTGAAGGCTACGCGAAAAAACAGAGGCGCCCCTGTGGAAATACCTCCTAAAACGCCCCCAGCGTGATTGGTAACCGGAAAGACTTGCCCTTGCTCATCCACGGCAAAGGGGTCATTATGAACCGACCCTCGCATCGTAGCTGCGGCAAGTCCCTCACCTATCTCAAAACCCCTTGCCGCATTGATACTCAGCATAGCATACGCTAAGCGGGCAGGAAGCTTGTCATAGAGGGGCTCACCCAGGCCTATGGGCAGCCCCTCAACCTGCACAGCCACAACCCCCCCCACGGTATCCCCCTCTGCTATGAGGGCTGCTAAATACGCTTCTATGGCTTGACTTACAGAAGGGTCAGGACAGCGTACGGGCGAAGCTTCTACTTCTGCCAGCTCGGTAGGGCGATATGCTGTCTCGTAGGGGCCTATAGCGGCAGTCCACCCCAAAAGGCGTATAGTAGGGGCATAAACTGCCAGGAGCTGCTGGGCTATGGCACCTGCGGCGACCCGAGCAGCGGTTTCGCGAGCCGAACTGCGTCCGCCCCCTCGGGGGTCGGGATTGTGGTATTTGTGCTGGTAGGTAAAGTCTGCGTGAGAAGGGCGAAAGACTCCCTGTAAGGGAGCATAATCGGCAGGGCGCGCATCCTGATTAGCAATCCACAAGGTCAGTGGAGCACCGGTGGTAGCGCCCTGGTATAAGCCGCTTAGTACTTCTACGGAATCGGATTCTTGCCGGGGAGTAGTGAAGGCCGATTGACCGGGGCGGCGGCGGGCTAAAGCTTTTTGGATAGCCTCTATCTGGATGGGCACCCCCCCGGGCAAGCCGTCTATCACCACCCCAATGCCTGGCCCATGCGACTCCCCAAAGGTAGTAATCCGAAAAAGCCTACCGAAGCTGTTCATACACTCCAATATCGGGCTGAGCGTCCCGAGGCCGGCCAAGCCTATCATAGGGCGGAGAGAACTGCGCATCGTACCGCCCTGCATCTTGCAAGGGGCTCCCTTCTCGGAGCGGGTAGGCCTCTTCCGCAGGGCCTAGTCCAAAAGAAGCCCCATAGAGCACACCTGTACCCGGCAAGGGATCTTTTTGCCGAAGTGCACAATGATCAAAGTACCACTGCACTGGGCTGCCTCGCAAATCAGCTACCACCGCATCTTCTTTCGTGCTCCAGAGAAGGGTATTGAGCGCCCAAAAATCCAAAGGATAGCGCAGCTCAGTTCCCGAGGTCTCCAAATAATCCGAGACCACTAAGCTGGTAACGCCCCTTCGGAGGTCTCCCTGGTCAAATAAAAACGCACAGTGAACGAGCCGATAGGTGCCGCCCCCAACGAAAGCCGCACAGGCTTGCCCGCAGCGGTAGATAAGGGTATTCACAGCATGCAGGATAGGCTGAGGAGACAGGGAGGGGCTAAACCCTTGTGCGACAATACCATAGTTGGCCGCATCTCGAATCAGGCAACCTTCCATATAGACCTTGGACGCAATAGCACTCCCAGCCGAGTCAATTCGCACGGCGAGGCTTGCTTGAGAGATATGGGCATGCAAGAGCCGATTCGCCGTGCTGGAGGGAAAAAACCACAGGCCCTGCCACTGGCCAGCTGCCTGAGCATAGTACGGCTCTAAGCGCCACCCTTGCAGGTAGATAGGCTGGGTGGGCGTACCCAAGGCCTCCAGGCGGCCCGCCACATACAAGCCTGAAGCTAACTCCCCTTGAAGGGGACCACTCTCCCAACGCCGCCCAGAAAAGTACAGACGCGTCCCAGGTAGAATTCGCAGAACCGCCGTAGGCCCCACATAAAAAAACCCGTCTATCACTATGGGCTTATCGTTGGGCAGAGATACGATAGCGCTGTCAAACCCAAAATCGCGATACACGTACGCAGCCACTAGCGTCACGCGCAGCAGTACAGCTTGGATGCCAGCCTCAGTTTCAAAGAGCAGGCGGTCTTCTTCCAATCGATCACGGGCAGTGGTATCACGCAGCTGAAGGAAAACCTGCGCACTATCCTTAGGCCGAAGGGTGTAGGGGGAGTTCAAGGGGCCTTCCAACCCATCCAGAATGAAGCGAAACGGACTGCTACTTCCCCGCTCCAGGCGCACGGAAAGCACGCGCACAGGGAAGCTATGCGGATTGTACACCCACAGCCGCTGCGTAGGAGAAAGCACCGTAGAAAAGAGCGAATCAAACTCCACCACCTCTTGAGAGAAGCGAAGTTCTCCAGGCCGTGGCGCAATAAGCTCGCGCTTACACGCTAGGAGTAGGATTACTGCTATGAGGCCAAACTTTAGGCGCAGCCAACCAAAGTGCGTGAAAAAGGCTTCAGCCCGTAGCGTGTGCAAAGACTTTTTGGAGGAGTTCTGTAACGCGGTAGCGCGCATCTCGACGAATCTTCACTTCATGCTCTCCTACCTTGAGAAAAAGACCATACAGGGCCTTTTGGGTTACATGGGCCGCAAGGTCGCGGTTTTCCAGCGGCGTTAGGGTAGTAGGTAGGCCATTGTAAAGGTCTACGAGAGATTCCCAGGCCTGCTGAGCGCCCACCTCTTCCATGGCGGCTTGGATTTTAGGCTTGTAGCGCACGTACAAGCTATCCTGGGTCTGCGTGCGCAGGTAAGTCGTAGCGGCTATGCTATCTCCCTTGAGGATGCGCATGCCATCCTGGATAGTGAGCGCAGTAATGGCATTCCAGAAGATAGGCTTAGCCTCGGCGGCGGCTTCTTCTGCGGCACGGTTCATTTTGAGGATTACATCTTGGATGAGCTGTGGTCCGCCAGGGAGGGCTTCAATAGCGGTTTTGAGCTTCCAAGCTTCCTCTGGCAGGAGTATCCGAATAAGGGCATCACCATAGTAGCCATCCACCCGATTGAGGTAGCGGACGGTGGTATCGGTACCTACTTTGAGGGCTTCTTTGAGGCCAGCAACTATCTCCTCTTCTGACAGGCCAGGGCCCTCGGGGATAGAGACCTTCTCACAGCTCCCGAGTAGCCAAGCCAAGGCGATTAGAGGTAAGGCCCGTAAAGCTAAGGCCCGTCTCATAGTTCGGTTTCAGATACGACCTCCACCGCTTCAAGGGAAGGGA
>CALKJV010000206.1 GCA_937995505.1 uncultured Bacteroidia bacterium
CATGGCTGGACAGTAAAATCTCCTCAGAGTGCTTCACTTCCCACTGGTCTGGCTTTGGAGCCAGGCCAGTATTTCTTTTGGGCTATTCTCTGGAGAGACGCCGGTGCGCACAAGGGCGACTTTACCCTCAGGATTGATGACCACAATATCTCGGCTACACATGCCCATGAAGCGCTTGACCCCAAAAAAATCTGAGAGTTTACCATCCTGATCCACGAGCAGCGACACGGTAAGGCCATGCTTTTTCTGGAAGGCCCGATGGCTCTCAGCGCTCTGGGTACTTACGCCATAAACCCGAGCCCCCTGCTTCTCAAACTCTGGCAGCAGCCGAGAAAACTCCTTAGCCTGCCGCGTACAGCCCGGCGTGTCATCGTGTGGATAGAAAAACAGCACGACCCAACTTCCTCGGAGTTTCTCCCAGGAAATAATCTGCCCTTTCTCGTCTTTCACCTGGAGAGTGGAGGGTACCAGGGTGCCTACTTCAACCTGAGATAGCCCTACGCCTAACAGGCCTAACCAAAACGAACGCATAGAGGTGAAAACATTTTTAGCCTCCTGGCGGTTTGAGAATTTAGGTATCTTTGAGGAGAGATGCGCAGGGTAGTAGTCTGGCTGAGCTTGGCGGTGTGGGTGGAGGGGTGCAAGCGGTTAGAACCCGTACAAGCGAGCTTAGGTTCAGGCTTTCCGGAGCCCGTAGCTCGCATTCTCGTACGGCGCTGCGCAGGCTGCCACGCCAGCAGCTCTGCTCCGACAGAGAGCCCCCATGGCCACAATAGTGAGCCTTCCCTTCCCTCTTTCCAGCTCCCAAAAGGTCCTAACCTGAGCCGGTGGGATAGTCTCTTGTATGGCTGGCAAGGAGAATATCCTCTGGTCGTGCCCGGCAGCCCCACCTGGTCCCAGCTGCTGTGGGTAGTCAATCGCGACTCTACTCTGGGTCCCACCTCAAGCTTTCTCATGCCGCCCCCCATGCCCGACAGTAGCAATCTCCTCACCCCAGAGGAGGTAGCAACCTTGCGAAGCTGGATAGAGCAAGGCGCCCCCAATGCCCAAGGGCAACGCCCCTGGGCCGAAATGCTCACCACCCCTCGCCGAAAAGTTTTCGTCTGTGCTGCTGGTAGCGATATCGTCGCTGTGCTGCACGCCGATACCTACCACCAAATAGCTCATATCCCCGTCGGCATTTACCCCACTGCCGTAGAAAGCCCCCACTACGTCCAGCTCTCTCCTGATGGGCGCTTCCTTTATGTAACGCTCATCTCCGGCGCTGCCATAGAGAAATACCGCACTGACACTTACGAGAAAGTTGGTCGCTTAGAAGTAGGTCCAGACCCTGCCCATATTGAGTTTAGCCCAGATGGGCGCCATGCGATTATAACCCACTTCACTACGACGGCGCCCGTCAAACTCTCCCTCATAGATGCAGAAAGAATAGCAATCTTAGATGAGCTGCGAGACCCCACCGGCCAGATCATTGCTCGGCCGCACGGCTTGTGGATTACCCCGGACTTTCGGTATGCCTATGTAACTGCCAATAGCGGAAACTACCTTACTAAGGTTGAGATTGCACCTGATCGAAGCCGATTTGTAGACTTTTCGCAGATTCCGTTAGCTCCGGGGATGCTTCCTCAGCCGGATACGCGCTGGGGACCTTATCAGATTCTCGCTGAACCTTCCGGAAGGTATTACTTCGTAAGCTGCGACGCCGCTAATGAGGTACGGGTATTCACTCAGCAGGGGGATAGCCTTGTGGCTGTGATTCCCACCGCAGCTGCACCAAAGCTCATGGCGTACCACGAAGGGCTGCTGTATGTCGCTTGTCTCAAAGCCGCTGCCCCCGCCCTCCAAGGAAGCAAGCTCGGCGCCATAGCTGTCATTGATGTACAAAATTTGCGATTGCTAACGCATATCTACAATACTGGCCACTTGCCCCGCGGTATTGCGATTGACCCTGTGCGGCGTCAGCTCTTTCTGTCTTTTGAGAACCTTGCAGGAACCGACCCACCCCATCACTATTCCGGCGGCCTCCCTGGCGCCCCAGGCAAAGTCTACGCTCTGCAGATCCCCACCTTCACTCCCTTAGCTGTGCGCGAGATCCCTCTGGTGGGCTATGGCGCGACCGTATCCCCATAAATTTTTTGCTTACCTTTGTAAAAGCCTTGCATGACCGTGTCTTCTGAATATAGGGTCCTGTACCACCATGAGGGCCCCTTGGACATGGAGGTGCTCCCTCTGATCGTGCGCGATTTGGACAAACTCCTCGCTACCGAATCTATACGCCCGCCGCTGCGCCGTAAAATTGTCTCCAGCCTGATTGAGCTTGCCCAAAATATCATCCGTTACGCTGTACAAAGTGAAGCGCACCCCCCCTCTCTACTCATAACCCGCACCGATAAAGGGATCACCCTCGCCGCCCGTAACCTGGTCTATTACAGTCAGGAAATCTTCCTGCAATCGTATCTCCAGAGCCTCACGCAGCTCTCACGCCCCGAGTTAGAAGCCCTACACCATAACACGCTAACCACAGGTTCTTTTTCGGATAGCGGCGGAGCTAACCTCGGCCTCGTAGAAGTACTTTTCAAGTGCGATGAGTTTAGCTACGAACTGACCCCCGTCGATGAACTTCATACCTGGTTTACAGTAAAAGCCTCTTTCTTCCTACAAAACTATGAGTGACCTAACCACCCTCGGTAAATTAGAAATAGAACCTACGTTCACCACGCCCAAAATCACTTTTGACCCAGATGCTCGCCGTTTTGTCTTAGAAGGAAATTCCTATCCCGAAAACTCCCTCAAATTTTACGGCCCTGTCTTAGAATGGCTCAAACGGTTTATTGAGCGCCACACCCCCAGCCCCGAGCCCCTTGTCTTTGAAGTTCGGCTGGAATACTTCAACACGAGCACAGCTAAAGTGCTCCTAGATCTTTTCCGAAACTTCGAGGTCCTCCAAGAAAAAGGACAGCCCGTGCAAATCCGATGGATCTTTTTGGAGGAAGATACAGAAATGGAAGACGCCGGGCTAGACTATCAAGCTGCGGTAAAGGTTCCTTTTGAGCTCGTCGCCATAAATGAGGGCCAGACGTGATCCTACTACCATCAGCGAACCTAGTGTTAGCTTTACCCGAGAAGAGGAGGCCGCCCAGAAGCTCAAAACCTGGATTCTATCCCTTCCAGAGGATAGCGAGACCCGAAAGCAGTTAGAAGAAATCCATGGGCATTACGATGAGCTCTTACAGACAGCCCGACTGGTTACACGGATGGGCGACCGTCTCCAAGCTAAGCTCAAAGCCGTCAACCAGGAGCTCGCCCAAAAAAACGAGGAAATAGCCCAGTACAATCGCCAGCTGCAAGAGAAAAACCGCGAGCTCCAAGAAACCTTAGAAGCCCTCCAAGCTAGCCAACGCCGCAAAAAAGCTGTTACGGTACTCGCCCTCAGCGCTGTAGCCGTATTTATGCTTACCGAGCTTTTGGAATACTACATTGAACAGACCGCCTCCGAAGCCACCAGCCAATGGGCAAACTTCATTTCCTTCGGCCTCAAAGCCATTGTAGCTGTTGCCTTCAAGCCACTGGAGGAGCTCGTAGAGTCCCTCCTCGCCCGCACGGTGAAAAAATAGGTTTGCCTCGCTGTTTCTTGTGTTTTTCTCTTTATGGCACGCCCAGTGTACTTAGACTATAACGCGACGACTCCCGTCGTGCCGGCGGTGTGGGAGGCAATGCGACCTTACTTCTTGGAGCGATTCGGGAATCCCACAAGCCCCCACCTTTTTGGAAAAGAAGCCGCAGAAGCCGTGGAAGCTGCACGCCAGAGCCTTGCTGAAGCCTTTGGTACAAGCCCACAGGAGTGGATCTTCACGAGCGGCGCTACCGAAGGCCTCAACTTAGCTATCCAAGGCTTAGCAGCAGCCTACGAAAGCACCCCTCGCCGCCATCTGCTCGTAGCCGCTACCGAACATAAAGCCGTACTGGACCCAGCGAAGGCGCTTCAAGCCCGAGGTTGGGAAGTAGAACTCCTCCCCGTGACCCGACAAGGCGTGGTAGAGCCCGACACCTTGCGGAAGGCCCTGAAGCCCACCACGCTCTTAGTTGCCATCCTGCTTGCCAATAACGAGACCGGGGTGCTACAACCCATACCGGAATTAGCTCAGCTTGCCCACGAAGCTGGCGCTTTCTTTCTATGCGATACCACCCAAGCGGTAGGAAAGGTCCCTTTTCGGCTGCCTGAGGTAGATGTGGATTTAGCGGTGCTCTCTGCGCATAAGTTTTATGGCCCGAAAGGCACAGGCGCCCTCTATGTACGGCGGCGCAATCCCCGAGTCACCCTCAAGCCCTTGCTCTATGGAGGCGGCCACGAACGCAGTCTAAGAAGTGGTACCTTAGCCACACCCCTTATCATCGGCATGCAGGCGGCCCTTCAGTGGTGCTTAGAAGAGCTGCCCCTCCAGAGTAAAAGACTGTCTCAGCTGCGGGAGAAACTCTGGCAAGGTATCCAGACACTCTATCCTGAGGCATATGTGAACGGCGCCGCTGCCCCGCGTCTGCCCAACACCCTGAGCGTAACCTTCCCTGGCTATAAAGCTAGCGACCTTCTCGCCCGAGCCCCTTTACTCGCCGCAGCTACTGGCTCCGCCTGCACCTCCGCCAAACCCGAACCCTCCCATGTCCTTCTCGCCATGGGCCTCTCTCCCCAAGAGGCACGGGCTACGCTGCGCTTTTCTCTGGGCTACCCCACCACCGAAGCCGACATAGAACGCGCCCTAGGCTACCTAGAAGGGGCCCTTCGGAGCTTGCCCCTAGCTAAGTAAAAAACCACAGAGACACAGAGAGCACAGAGATTTTGCACAGAGAAAGGGTATGCAATCTCCCCCTGCCCCTCTCGGCACCCTCATGTCTCTGAAGTGGGTTCCTGAGACAATAAACCACAGAGACACAGAGAGCACAGAGATTTTGCACAGAGAAAGGGCATACAATCTCCCCCTGCCCCTCTCGGCACCCTCATGTCTCTGAAGTGGGTTCCTTAGACAATAAACCACAGAGATACAGAGAGCACAGAGGGTTTACACAGAGGGGGGCCGATTTAGGTTTCAAAGCCCTCTAAGCCCTCCTAAACCCAGTACAAGCAATCCCCCTGCACCAAAGGCATAGAGCAATCGCCGTCCTAGGACTACTTCGGTAGGTGGAGCTTGCCAGAGACGCCAAAGCAGCCGCCCATACACAGCAAAGCCCGCTATGGTAGCCAAGAGAGCCGCTCCTATCAGAAAGACCTTCACCCAAACCCCCAGATAACGAAACGCACTCTCAAACAGAGCGAGCTTCACCCAGAAGCCTAACACGGGGGGCAAACCCGCCAAGTTGGAGAGTAAGAGCAAGCCTACCGCATCTCCGAGCCGCCCCCGCCAAGGTCGCTCCACATATAGAAAGCTTAGAAAGCTAGCTGCTCCGTACACCAGCCAAAAGTTCCATCCGTTCTCTTGGGCGCCCGGTGCTAGGATAAGCCCCATATAGCCCACCTGAGAGAAACTCGCCCAAAAGAGCATCTCGGGGAGTCCTTGTGCTCGCCAAGCCGCAGCGTATCCCCCCAGAAGCGAGACACCGGCTAGCACATACAGGAAGCCCGGCTGAACTCCCTCACCGAGAGAAGGCAGTAGCACAAGGAAGTTTAGGAGGAGTGCCCCTTTCGGTACTACAGCATACCAGGCCGCCCATGCTAAAGGCAGCACACGATACACGCCAATTAGCCAGAAATGCCAAGGAATAAAGCCGACCTTTACCGCCCAGCCCCAGCTCAAGAGCGCATCCGCCAAAGGACCTCCAGCCGCCAAAGGATACCCTCCCAAGGTATGCCCTTCCACGAGACGCACCGCCAGGCCCAGAAAAAGAAGCCCTGTACCTAACACATTCCAGATAAAGTAGCGCAAAGCTGCCGCCCAGCGCTGGGGGCTTTCGCTGGCAGCGATTACGAAAAAGTAGCCCGCTAAAGCGGCACTCTCCATAAGCCCCCAAGTGAAGGCAAGGTGCGTACTGCGCACCAAGAGGCCATACGCTCCGACTTGCAGCAGAGAAGCCCAAGCCGCTGTCAGCGGTAAAGGGTGTACCAGCCACGCCAGAGCGGTGCTAATCGCTACGAGGAGGAGAAAGAATTTTGCTTCGGGAGAAAGTACAAAAAGTCGGCTCGCAGTGACAGGCTGGGCAGCCACGGAGAGCCCATAGAGAAGCACGAAAAGCGGGACAGAGCTGCGTTTCCAGAGAGCGAGGGCGGCCCCACCTAGGAGAAAAAGCTCGGGCCACAGCTGATCAAGCCCCCACATACGCGAGCAGCGCCAAAAAGGGCTTCGGATACAGGCCGGCTAAAAGCGATAGTCCAATCAGCAGCCATATGACAGCTTCCTGCGCCGGGAGGGATAGGAGTTCTTGGGGGCCGGGTATAGCTTCAGTAGGCTTCGCCAGCTCTCGATAGGCCCGTAGAAAGTACACTCCCGTAAGGGGTAGGCTCGCTGCCGGCGCTAAGGCCCAAGCCCAACCTGCCCCCTCGCCCGTACCCCAAATAATCAGCATTTCTGAGATGAAGAGCGCCATCCCCGGCACTCCTATCGCCCCGAAAAAGAGCAAAACGGTCGCCCCTTGCATGCGCGGATTAGCCCACAGGAGGCCGACGAGGTACCGAAGGGAACGGCTCCCGTAGCGCTTCTCTATAAGTCCTACCCACGCAAAAAGTCCCGCACTGATAAGCCCGTGGGTAAAGAGCTGGTAATATGCTCCTTCCGTGCCCTGAGGGGAGCCGGCCCCTGCTCCTATGGCGACCAGAGCCATGTGCCCGATAGAAGTAAAGGCTACCATCCGCTTGAGGTCTATTTGGCCCGTGGCCACCGCAGCCGCATACCCTAACGAGAGCGCCCCCCACACCAGGAGAGAAAGCGTATAGCCCTGAAACCAAACCCAATACAATAACCCATAGCCTCCTAGCTTGAGTAAGATTCCGGCGAGAAGCATGGAGATAGCGGTATCGGCTTCCACATGAGCTTCGCCTAGCCAGCTGTGTAGCGGCACTAAGGGGAGCTTGACCGCTAAGCCTAAAGTCATCAGCCACCAAGGTCCCCAAGCGAGGGGCTCGGCTCGCCACCCTTCCCAAAACCCTCCCTGTCCCCCCTCTACAAAAGCCCAAAGGAGTCCTATAAGGAGCAGTACCGATCCCCCCAGCGTAAAGAGAGCAAACTTAACGGCAGCGGCGCGCCGCCCCAGCCCTCCCCAGCCGTAAATCAGCAAAAATGCCGGTACAAGCGAAGCCTCGTAAAAGACAAAAAAGAGCAGCACATCTTTCGCTAAAAAGACCCCCTGTGCAAAACCAATTGTCATATACACCAGCGCGACAAAAGCGCGTATCCGGGCCACATACAGAAAAGCATAAAACAACGCTGCATGCCCAATAAGGATAGTGAGCGCCACGAGGAGGAGGTTTGCGGGGTGGATGCCGAGGGCGTAAAACACGGGCTGCCCTCCTAGGCGAAACCATTCCAAGGTATAGGAAGGCCCCAGCCCCCGATACTCTATACACAGGTAGAGCCACAGAAGGGCCTGAGCGAAGCCCTGCAGCGTAAGCCACCCTAAGAGCATTCGGCGTGGGAGAAAGAGTGCCACTAGACCTGCCAGTACAGGTCCGAGCCAGAGACTATTCAGCGCAAAAGCCGCCATATAAGCCCTCCTCCAAGCGTAATCAAAAGGCCCCAACGCAGGGCTTGGGCATAGGGCATAGGAGAACCTTCGCTGGTAAGGGTAGTAAGCCCCTGGCGAAGCCTATGTGCCGCTGCCCGCCAACCCCGCCCTGAAGCCCAGCTCTCCACCTTTTCTGCTTGCCGAGCTACGGCTAAAAAAGCTAACCCAAACTTATCAAACGCATGCGTTAGTTGGGTGTCAAGCCAGCGCATAGAACGCCCCACTTTCCCCCATACCCAAAAAGCTCCCGCAAAAAGCCACAGAAAAATTCTATCTAGCCGCCAGCCACCCTTCCATCGGGCTATCAGCGCACCGACCAGTATCCCTACACTCAGCACTGGCACAGGCATAAGAGGCCCCTCCGCTAAGGCCTTACCCACTAGAAGCACGACTGGCAAGAGAAGGAGAAACTCAGAGCCCCTCTCCATGCGCCATGCGAAGCGAAGTCCTCCCACTACCTTCCCTAACGATACAGCTACTAGCCCCTCGGTCACTAAGAGAAACTCATCGGCCTGAGCCCCACTTCCTACGAGAAGCACCATGGCTACCAGACTCAGCCCCATCGTGAGAGGTCCCATTACGCGCACTTTCTGCGTAAGGCCTATGAGCAGAAATAGGGCGGCTTTAAGGTAGGCGTGTTCTAGAAGGTAAGCCTCCATCTGAACAGGCTGAGCCGTGAGCCGCAAGGCTGCGGCAAGGTGCGCCGCCGTGGTCCAAGCCAAAATTACCTTCGGATGGCGGCTCCCTAAAGCTCCTATCGCTGCCAAAATCCCACTTACTCCGGCTACTTTGCCCCAAAGGCCCCAGTCTATCCCCAACCCCCATTCGGGATAGCGTACCATCCAGTACACGCCTAAGGTGACGAGGAGGGCTGAATGAAGCAACGCAGACACTGGCGCTGGGGCATACATCGCCTGAATAAGCCAAAAGGTGAAGGGGAATAGCCCTCCCTTCACGAACCCAGCTATGAGAAATCCTTCTGGAAAGCGCCCTTGCGAAAAAGCCGCTGCCAGCCAGAAGGCATCTCCCAGCCGATTCACAGCGAAGGTCAAAAAAGCTACTGTCTGGGCCCGGGCACTCGGACGGCTCTGTACGATAAGCCCCCATGCGGCGACACTTACCAGCTCCCATCCTGCGAAGATCCCTATCCAGCTTTTTCCCTCTACGAAAAGCGCCACTCCAGCTACTGCGAGGAGGTAGAGCAGTCCATAGGCAGCAAAAGCTCGCTTGGCATAGAAGGCCGTATAGAGCGCTACCCCCCCTGTAATCCAGCAGGCAGCTTGAAGTAAAGGTTCCTGTATAAGGGCACTCAGCGCTATAAGGGGCGGGAAAGCGCCTAACAGTACCCAGCGGAGCTGCACTTATTTTTTTTCTAAGTAGCGGGCGATTCCCCGCAGAAAGTCTAAGCCATCACAACTGCCCTGATAAGGGTCGCAAGCCCTTTCGGGATGGGGCATGAGGCCTACTACCGTACCTGAGGGATTGGCAAAGCCAGCGATGGCGGCATAGCTCCCATTCGGAGCGGGCAGTGGCACATACCGTAGTCCCCACTCAGGCAAAACTTGTGCAGGTACATAGCGCCCTTCTGCATGGGCTATCGGAAGCCTGTACCGCCGCCCCCCTATGTACGGAGCGAGCGGCCCCTCCCCAAAAGGCTCTACTTCAACTACCCGGCACAGAAAGCGCCCATTTGCATTACGCCGCAGGGCCCCAGGAAGCCAACCGGCCTCTACTAACACTTGAAACCCATTACAGATGCCCATCACAAAGCCGCCGCGTCGCCAAAACTCGGCTATTGCGTCCATAACTGGGGCAAATCGGGCGATAGCCCCCGCCCGCAAATAATCCCCATAAGAAAACCCCCCCGGCAAAAAAACCGCCTCTAAGGCAGGAAGACGGCTCATCTCGTGCCACAAAAACTGAGGCACAAAGCCAGCTCTTTCTAGTGCATAGTACAGGTCTCGGTCGCAATTACTGCCGGGGAAGACGACAACCCCTGCTCTCAAGCGCATGCAGGGGCAAAAGTAAGCGTCTCAGGCCCCACGACTACCTGGATAGGCAGGGTAGCTGGTAACTCTAACTCCGGCCAAGGCTTCGTGTCTGCAGCGCTAACCTCCATCGCTTGCTGATAGTACAGATCTACAGAACGGCCGCGGACAATTAGATGGGATAAACGGCGTACCCACTCCCCTGCTGTTTCGGGCATAAGCTGGGCTAAAAGGAAATTCCGACATTCCAGAAATAGCTGGGGGGTGGGAAAAGGCTGCTTTGCCCATCGGGCCACCTCTTCGGCAATACTCTCCAGAGCAGCGGTGGCTTGGTCGTGTCGCACCTCCGCAGAAATGTGGAGCGCACTGCCTGCCCAAGTCTCTTCTGCCCGCGCATAAATCCCATAGGTAAGGCCCTTTTCTTCACGCACAGTACGCATGAGCTGGGAGCCGAAATAGCCCCCTAATCGCAAAAGCGCTAAGCGATACAGCCCATACAGAGGATGTGCCGAGCGAACCCAAGGCGCTGCTAAGCGAAGAGAGACTTGTTTAGCGGCCAAGAACGCCTCCGAATGAGTATGCGGGTTCCAGGTAGGTAAAGGCAGGGAATACGAGAGTGAGGCGTGCTTATCTGCCCACTTAGCTACGCCAGAGGGGAGCACAGGCGCACTAAGTATGAGGGCCCGCAGCCCGCGTCGTAAAAAGCGCTCATAAAAGGTAGGCAGCGCAGCTAAGTCTATCGCACGCAAATCCCCAGGTGACGCCACATCCCCTAAGGCGTAACTTTTACCCCAGAGAACTTTTTTGAGGTAGGCCTCGGCTCGGTAAGCTGGATTAGCCCAAGCGCGTTCCTGGGCTTCTGCGAGGCGCTCCAGGTGGGCCTGTACCGCCGGTCCTTCCAAGATAGGCGCCTCCACCGCTATACGCACAAGCTCGAGCGCCGAAGATACGTTTTCAGCCAGTCCCTCTGCTTGTAAGAGGATAGCGTCTGGAGTAGCCTCCCAAGACCAGTGCCATCCTAGGCGTCGCAAGCGTCTATTCAGCTCACCTTTGGGATAAAAACGATTCTCTTCTGCGAGGAGACGCAGGAGCAGTCGGCGCAAGCCGTCGGGATACTCGCGCAGTGCCGGTGCCTCCCATACTAACGCTACATGGGCTAAAGGGCCTCTTTCTCGTATCCAGTAAAGAGGTAAGCCCTGTACGCTTGTCACCTCTGGCTGAGGCGGGGGCACCCACTCTAGCCGAAAGCTCATAGGCGCTCCAAAAGTTTCTTTTTCTGCGCTTCGTACTCCTCTGCGGTCAATACCCCACTTTCGTAGAGGGTATGGAGCTTGCGCAGCTTTTCGTAGGGGTCATCGGTGGGAGTTTCTTTGCGAAGGTCTTCGTATACCGCTTGTCCTCGGCGAAAGGCCCGTTTATAGGCCTCGCTAGCCGTGGCCGTATTGAAGTCGCGTAGGGTCCCCCCTGCTGCGAAATGTTCTTGGAAGACGCGTCCTACTGCATAGGTGGTTGCAGCGGCGAGGACTGAGGCGGCGAGGCCTCCGGTAAGCCAGCCCACGCCGGGAATGAGCTTTATCAGCGTAGCTCCCCCTCTCACGGCTGTACCACCGACTAGGCCTGCTATAAGCCCTTTTGCTAAGCCTGGCACGAAAGAAACTCCATACAAGCCCGCTAGCTTCCGCACGAGATTGAGTTGCACGGCGGCGGTCGTCGCCCAGTCCGCAAAAGGGATTGGAAGAAGCCCCGCCCCCATCGCTACTATCATATGCTCACGGATGAGCTTCTCAGCCCGCTGAGTCCGATCCTCCATCTGGCAAAAGTACGCCGCTCAGCGCTTCAGAATGCGGTAGGTTTCGGTGGGGCCTTTCTCACCCATTATCTGCAGTAACCACACACCCGCCGATAATCTCTCTAAGGGTACTTGATAGTAATGCGTACCAGCCCCAGCTATGCGCACCCTGTATGTCCCCCCTTGCTTGCCATCTACCGAGAGTAGCGTAAGCTGCACCTCCTGAGGAATTGGGCTATACAGCTGTAGGGTGACAAACTCCTGGGCGGGATTAGGATAGACCCCAATGAGCAGCGGCTGCGGGTTTGCTACGCTCGTGGTAGGTCCTCTTGCGATAAGCGGTGGGTTATAACCCATAGGAGCGGTGGTAGGGGAGTTCGCTTTACGCAGAAACCTTTCGCCAGCTCGCACATACCAGCTCTCGCCCGGCGATTCCCCAGGCTGCGGCTGCGCAATGGTATTCACAAAGTACCAGTCCCCCTGCACACTGTCAGGCTTAATATCCAACACAATATAGCCGTGTTTTGCGAGATCCACATATTTTATGTGTGGGTTTTGCGATTTTACAAGGCTAGCGTTAGCAAAGTTCCCCAAAAAAGCTGCATTGGCCGAGGTAATGCTTGGGGTTACAAACTCCACCGCTGTGGAGCCTGCACCGGTATTAGGATTGTAAGTGCCTGGGCCGAAAGGCAGATCATTGCCCCAGGAAGTATGAATATCTCCTGTCAGAAACACCACATTACTGATGTTATTTTGGATAAGGCTATCCATAATGCGAGTGCGTTCAGCGGGATAGCCATCCCACTGGTCGCTATTTACAATAAAAGTACCGAAGGGTGTCGTAACCCGCAAAGGGGCTACCATTACCTGTTGGGGCAGGATTCGCCAGGTGGCGGCAGAGGTTTTGAGTCCC
>CALKJV010000207.1 GCA_937995505.1 uncultured Bacteroidia bacterium
CGCTCGCGGAAATGCTCCTTGTCTGGCTCGGGCGCAGCGAGTCTCACTTAGAGTACCTTCAGGCTTTTTGGAGCCGTACGATTTATCCTGCTTACAAAGCCCATCGAGAAGCGCTATCCAGTGGTAAGGTTCAGTCCTTCTGGGGCAGCACGGAGGAGCTGCTTCCTACGGATACCGCAGAGTATTTCTGGGTGCGAGCGCTGGAGCGGGGTGTGGTAGATATGACCGTTTTGCGTCCTACCCAGCCCAAGTCTACTTGGCAGCCGAGCCAGTGGGCCGCCCAGCTTCCCTCTACGGACTCAGACGCAAACGGCCTCACGTTGTACCTCTATCAAAAGGTAGGCATTGGAAATGGTAGCCAAGCAGGCAATCCCTGGCTTCAGGAACTTCCCGACCCTGTCTCGCGAGTGGCATGGGATAACTATGTCGTGATCTCTCCGGTCTTAGCTCGCGAGCGAGGCATCCAGACCAATGATGTGGTGCGGGTTTCTGTGGGAGAGAAGTCTGTCGAGCTGCCTGTATATGTGCTACCTGGTACCGACCCTAAGACTATTGGAATTGCCATAGGCTATGGTCGCACGGCGGGAGGGCGAGCCGCCGTAGGAGTCGGAAAGAACGCGTATACCTTCTTTCACCGGGTGGCCTCTGGAAATCTCTCCTGTGTAGTACCAGGGGCGATCCTCCAAAAAACGGACCAAGTCTATCAGCTTGCTCGGCTTCAGCAGTGGGAGACTTATGCAGGCCGGGAATACATTCGTGAAGCCTCTCTCACGGCCTATAAAGCTGACCCCCGCGCTGGCAATCACGAAGAGCCCAAACTTATCAACCTCTGGTGGATGGAGCATCCTATGCCTGGCCACCGCTGGGGTATGGCTATTGACTTGAATACCTGTACGGGCTGTGGAGCTTGCGTAGTAGCCTGCATCTCTGAAAATAACATCCATACCGTGGGTCGGGATGAGATTCGGCGGGGACGCGACATGCACTGGATACGCATAGATCGGTACTTTACTTCCACTCGGGGGCATACGGGTGAGCCGGAGGAGTTTCCGGCCGCCCCGCCCGAAGACTTCCCTCGGGCCTTCTTCCAACCCATGCTCTGCCAGCACTGCGACCATGCCCCTTGTGAAACTGTGTGCCCTGTACTTGCTATCGCTCACAGCTCAGAGGGCATCAATCAGCAAGTCTATAACCGCTGTGTGGGTACTCGCTACTGCGCTAATAACTGCCCGTACAAGGTGCGACGCTTCAACTGGTTTGACTACACCAATGCGGAAACCTGGGTCTTCAACCCTGTGGATGAACTGGGTCGCATGGTGCTCAATCCCGACGTTACAGTACGGGCGCGGGGCGTGATGGAGAAGTGTAGCTTCTGCGTGCAGCGCATCCAAGCCGGCAAGCTGGAAGCGAAAAAAGAAGGCCGCCCGCTCCGAGATGGCGAAATCAAAACTGCCTGTCAGCAAGCTTGCCCGACAGGCGCGATTGTCTTCGGTGATCTCAATGACCCTGAAAGCGCCGTCTCTAAGCGCGCCGCAGAGCCTCGAGGGTACTACGCCCTCTCCGAACTGAATGTGCGCCCTTCAGTGCGCTACCTGGTAAAGATACGCAATCAAGACCTTCCTCAACCTCAAACTGCATAACTTATGGTAGAGAGTCCGATTCGTGAGCCCCTTATCCTCGGGCATAAAACGTACCGCAAGGTTACTGATGACCTGGTGCGTCCCATTTTAGGCCCTGCCAGCTGGAAATGGTATGTAACTACGGCCTTTACGGCGCTGGTCATGTTTGCAGGCTTTGCTGCCATCGCCTACACCATCTGGGTAGGGATTGGCACCTGGGGCCTCAATAAAACCGTCGGTTGGGCCTTTGATATTACTAACTTCGTTTTCTGGATTGGTATCGGGCATGCGGGGACGCTCATCTCTGCTATCTTGCTACTTTTCCGGCAGCGGTGGCGCATGGCTATCAACCGTGCCGCCGAAGCCATGACCATCTTCGCCGTAATCTGTGCGGGGCTCTTTCCCATCATCCACATGGGGCGACCCTGGCTGGTATTCTGGTTTTTACCCTTGCCCAATACCCATGGTTCCCTTTGGGTAAATTTTAACTCTCCGCTCTTGTGGGATGTTTTTGCTATCAGTACTTATTTCACCATATCGCTCCTTTTCTGGTATACAGGGCTCATCCCTGACCTGGCTATGGTGCGTGACCGTGCTAAGCCCGGCAGCTTCGCTCATAAAGCGTATAGCATCTTGTCTTTCGGCTGGACGGGCAGCGCTAAACAATGGCAGCGCTTTGAAGCTGTGTCGCTTGTTCTGGCTGGGCTCTCTACCCCCCTTGTGCTCTCCGTGCACTCTATCGTGAGCTTTGACTTTGCTACTTCTATCCTGCCAGGCTGGCACACGACTATCTTCCCGCCCTACTTCGTGGCGGGGGCTATCTTCTCAGGCTTCGGAATGGTGCTCACTCTCATGATTATTACCAGGGAGGTGCTCAGCCTTAAGGAATACATCACCATAGAGCATATTGACGCCATGGCTAAAGTTACCCTGGCCACAGGGATGATGGTAGGCTTTGCTTATGCGACAGAGTTCTTTATTGCCTGGTACTCGGGTTCGTATTGGGAGCGGTACATCTTCCTCAATCGGGCCTTCGGTCCGTACTGGTGGTCCTACTGGGCTATGGTGAGCTGTAATCTCTTTATTCCGCAGGTTTTCTGGTTCAAAAAGCTGCGTCGCTCCCCGTGGTTTGTGTTCGTTATTTCCATTTTTGTGAATATCGGCATGTGGTTTGAGCGCTTTGTGATTATCGTAACTTCGCTGCATAGAGACTTTTTGGCTTCCTCGTGGCGTATGTACACGCCTACGTGGGTGGAGGTTACTATATTTGTAGGCACTTTTGGGCTCTTTTTGACATTATATTTGCTTTTTGCCCGATACCTTCCTGTGGTAGCTGCGGCAGAAACGAAAAGCATCTTGAAAACCTCCGGCGACCAATATGCGGGTCTTTCCTGGGAAGCCTATCAAGCGAAAAAGCGAGAAGGGAGCTTAGCCCCTGCGTTACAGCCGGCCTTGGACCCTGACAAGCCCCAATCCTAAAAGAACTATGGCAAAGTACCTCATAGGTTTATACGACGACGAGGAGAAGCTCCTGGCAGCTGTAGAGACTTTCAATCAAGCGGGCGTATCTATTCATGAGGTTTGCACGCCCTTTCCCGTACATGGCCTTGACCAGGCGCTGCACCTACGCAAATCCCGCCTACCAGATGCTGCCTTTGTGTATGGTGCGCTTGGCACTCTCACCGCTATCAGCATGCAGGTGTACATGTACACGATTGATTGGCCTGTCAATATCGGCGGGAAATCCCACTTGCCTTTTGGTAGTTTTGTGCCTATTATTTTTGAGCTGACTGTGCTCTTTGCCGGAGTGCTAATGTTTCTCTCTTACTTGGCTGTTAATCGGTTGTACCCCGGCCAGAAAATTCGCATTTACGATCCTCGCCAAACAGACGATGCGATGGTAGTAGCCATCTCTGATGAGAGAAACTGGGATACAGCTCGAGCCCTCTTTGATAAAACCCACGCCATTGAGACTAAAATTGTAGAGCTATGAGAAACCGATTTTTCACCTTCGTAGGTCTGACAGGGGCGGTGCTCCTATGGGTCAGCTGTGCCGCTAAGGACCCACGCGATACCGGGGTAGAATACGCCCCTCAGATGTACCACTCTATTCCCTTAGAGCCTTATTCGCAGATGGACTACTACACTTACACTCCACAAGGCAAACACCTCATTGAACCTGTCGCAGGTACCGTGCCTGTGGGTAAGATAGACTATTTATATCCCTTCCCTAATACCAACGAGGGTTATGAGGAAGCGGGCAAGAAGCTCCGCAACCCCCTCCCCAAAACGCCTGAAAACCTCGCTGAAGGCAAAAGGGTTTACGAATACTACTGCATTCACTGCCATGGCGAAAAAGGCAATGGGCAGGGCTCTATCGTAGTGGCAGAGAAATTCCCTGCGCCGCCCTCGTACTATGGCCCTCAGCTGAAAGAGCTTCCGGAAGGCAAGATGTTCCACTCCATTACCTATGGCAAAAACCTGATGGGTTCACATGCCTCCCAGCTTACTCCAGAGGAGCGCTGGAAAGTAATCCTTTATGTGCAAGCCTTGCGCGAAGCGGGCTTAGCCGAAGAAGCCAATGCCGCAAAATCCGCTAACTAGCTATACCTATGGGAAGCACACATAGCACCCCCGCCGTGAATTGGCGTGAGCAGTTTACCATGCCACCAGTTTTCGCCCGCTGGCTCCGCATCTTCCTTTTGGCTGGTGTAGTACTCATTGGTATCGGACTACTGCAGAGCTTAGCTGGTGGAGATGCTCATCATGGCACAGGTGAGGACCATGGCCATCACGCTGCTCCTTGGCTGAGCCGCCTTTCTGCCAACCTCCTGATTACCAGTATGTATCTCTTGGGCATTAGCATTCTGTCGCTCTTCTTTCTGGCGGTGGGCTACGCCGCTAATGCCGGCTGGTATGTTATGCTCCAACGCATCCCCCAGACTTTTGCGGGACTTTTGCCGTTTGGAGCTATTCTCCTTGCAGGGGTCACCATCGGCCTCTCTGGCGTTCTGTATGAGTGGACTCACGCGAATGCCGTAGCCCAAGACAAGCTCCTCCAGCACAAAAGCGGTTACCTCAATCTTCCCTTCTTCATCGCCCGACTTGTGATAATTCTGGGGGGGTGGTATCTTTTCCTGCGGGGTTTTACCCGAAACTGGCAGGCGCTAGATGAGACCGGGCAGATTCGCCACTTTTATAACCTACGACGATTAGCAGGCGGCTTTATCGTCTTTTTTGCTCTGAGCTGGTCGGTCGCTAGCTGGGATTGGCTCATGAGCACCTCACCGCACTGGTTTAGTACCATGTTTGCGGTTTATAATTTTGCTAATCTCTGGATTACCACGCTCTGTCTTATAACCCTTTCCGCTGTCCTACTCAAGCTGCGGGGATATCTTTCCGGCGTCAATGACAGCCATATTCACGACCTGGGTAAGTTCGTTTTTGCTTTCAGTATTTTCTGGACTTATATCTTCTATGGCCAGTTTATGCTCATCTGGTATGCTAATATTCCGGAAGAAACCTTCTGGTTTTATGAGCGCATACGAGCCCACGTAAACCCTCAATATGTGCCCATATTTTACTTGACTTTGGTGCTGAACTTTCTTCTGCCTCTCTTGGGCCTAATGAGCGCTATTATCAAGCGAAATAAAGTATGGCTCGCGCTGGTGTCAGCGGTTTTGCTCTTCACCCACTGGCTGGATACTTTCATGGTGGTTATGCCTTCGGTAGCTGGACCTACGGGGGGTCTCGGCTTTATGGAAGTGGGCTTTTTCTTGACAGGCCTCTCCGCCTTCCTATGGCTGGCAGCTAAACGCTTAGAGAAGGCTCCTGCTCTGCTCCCCCGCAATCACCCTTACTTGGAGGAGAGCGTACACCACAGCTATGAACCGATGTAAAAAATTCTTTACCTTTGCAGCGCACTATGACCACCCTCAAGATTGAGCCAATGGAGATTGAAGCGCAAATGCGCTATGCTCGGCGTATGCTCGCCTTGGAGCTTAATCGCTTCAAAGTAACAGGGAAAGCCTCGCTCGGCGAGGATGAGATTCAACGCAGCCTAGATACGATTCGCTATTTGGAGCGAAAGGGCGTTCGCAACCTAGATTATGTAGATTTGGCTCGCTTCCAGCGGATCCTTCTCAGGCTGCCCGCCTCACACAACTAAGCGAAAACACCTTCACTAGCGCTAAGCCCTTCCGCTCATGCGCAATTTTTGGGGCCACTGGCTACTCTTGGCGGGTGGCCTCATCCTCTTTGTAGTGGCAGCCCCGATGCTTCCCCCCTCCTGGGAACGGATAGAGCTGCCTCAGCAAAAGCTCGCCACAGAGGAACCTTTACCTGCTTGGCAAGGCCCCCCTTTGACAGCTTATGTACCGCCGCCCTTACGACCTATCCCACCAGATCCTTCTGCGCAGGCCCATGCCTTACCCGGCCAGGACGCGCCCGAACGAATCTTACTCTTAGGAGACTCTATGATAGAGTGGTTTGCTAAGCGCTTCGCTCGCTGGTGTCGAGCCTCAGGCTATGCCCTGTATACTGTCATCTGGCCCAGCTCTAACCTCATCTGGTGGGGTACGACCGATACCCTCCGAGCCTTTATTGAGCGCTTCAACCCTACCTACGTGCTCATATGTGTGGGCGGTAATGAGCTTTTTATCCCTCGCATTGAGAAGCGCAGACCGCACCTCCAACACATTTTAGCGCAAATACAGCCCCTGCCATATGTATGGATTGGTCCGCCCGCTTGGAAGCCCGATATGGGTATCTGTGCATTTTTAGAGGATGTAAACGGTCCCGGCCGGTATTACGGTTCTTCGCGTCTTACTTTAGAACGGCTGTCAGATGGAGCCCATCCTACCCCCAGTGCTGCTTATCGGTGGGCTGATAGTGTAGTGGCTTATTTGCGGGACTCGGCTTTGTATCCGCTGAATTTTCCATTGGAGGTCTCGGGCCAGCCCAGCCAACCGCACTATACGATACTTTTGTCACCGCATGCCCCTTGATTGGGAGGCGATAGGACGCGCCCTCCTGCTGTACGATCCAAGCTTCCCCATGGTATTCCCCACGGGAAGCTTTTGGGTCTGGTGCATCATCGTACTGGGCCTGTATGGGCTCATGCTGCAACTCGGACGCCGCCAATGGGGCCTCCTGTGGCTCTTGGCCTTCTCTGTATTCTTCTACTACAAGTCCGTAGGCGCTTTTGTCGGACTCTTCCTTCTCACCCTCAGCGTAGAATACCTCCTCGTACGAGGCATGCTCCGTTATCCCCGAGCCGCTCGAGCCTTTTTGATTGCAGCTATTGGGGTGCCTTTGGGTTTTTTAGGCTACTTCAAGTATGCAGGCTTTGTGCTTGAAAACTGGGCCTATCTCACGAGAAGTGCCTTTGAGCCACCAGATATTTTTTTGCCAGCCGGCATTTCCTTCTATACTTTCCAGATGATAAGTTATGCGGTGGACGTGCGCCGTGGCACTATCCCCGCCGGCTCATTTTGGGAATATGCGCTGTATATCTCTTACTTCCCGCAGCTGGTGGCAGGGCCGATTGTACGGGCAGGGGATTTCCTTCCTCAGCTTAAAAGCCCACGCATAGAAGGGGAATGGATGAGCTCCGGACTCTGGCTCGCGCTGCAAGGGCTGGTCAAAAAAGTCGTCTTCGCTGACTACCTGGCCCAGTACAATGACCTTATTTTCGCCAATCCTACGGGCTACTCGGGCTTGGAAAACCTTTTCGCCATCTACGGCTACGGCCTGCAAATCTTCTGCGATTTTTCGGGATACAGTGATGTAGCTATCGGGCTCGGACGCATGATGGGCTTCGACCTGCGTGTGAACTTCACTAAGCCCTACCTCTCTACCAGCATCACAGAGTTCTGGCGGCGCTGGCATATCAGCCTCTCTACTTGGCTGCGAGATTACTTGTATATTCCCTTAGGGGGCAATCAGCGAGGTCCCCTACGCACTTATTTGAATCTCTTGCTCACTATGCTAATTGGCGGGCTGTGGCATGGAGCCTCCTGGCGTTTCGTGGTATGGGGTGGGGTACATGGGTTAGCTTTGGCGGTGCATAGAGCTCTTTTTGGGCGGGCTGAGCCGATCACTCCCAAACCCCTCTGGCGAAAGATCCTCGGCTGGGTCATCACCTTCCATCTGGTTTTAGGGCTGTGGGTCTTCTTCCGAGCAGCCTCTTTCCAAACTGCCCTGCAAGTACTTGAAAAAAGCCTACATATAGACTGGACCTACTTGATACCCTTTTGGCAAACCCGCTCCCTCTTCGTAGGGCTTCTGGTCGCAGGCTATCTGCTCCATGCAGTGCCCATGCAGAGCGTAGCTCGGCTGGAGCAGCTTTTCGCTCGGAGCCCTTTGGCTATTAAGGCCGTTGTCTTCGTCGTAACTATCCAGCTCATCCTACAAATGCGGCAATCGTATGTGCAGCCGTTTATTTATTTTCAGTTTTAGCCTGCTCGGGGTATTTGTAAGCTGCTCCTCCCCAGCGCAGGGGGCGGCAGAGGAAAAAGGCACAGATACCCTTTACCTCACTGCGGTGCAGCAGGCGGGGGCGGGGGTAGAAGTGCTTCCGCTTCGGCGTGATTCTGTATGGGAAACTGTACGCCTCGTCGGACGAACGGTTGTTCTGGCACACAGCCAAGGGCAAGTCCACAGCCGAGCCGAAGGCACGGTAGAGCGCATCCTCGTGCGCGAAGGAGCGTATGTCCGTGCTGGCCAGGTGCTCTTTCTGCTCTACAGCGGTATGGCGCTTGATCTCCAGCGCCAGTATACGGAGGCTTACCAGCGCTACCTCACAGCTAAGCGGCGGCTGATGCAGCAAGAGAGCCTAGCGGTAGCCCAGCTCACCTCGGCTGCCGAGCTAAGCCAAGCCCGCATGGAAGTCCGCCAGCTAGAAGCACAACTGCGTACCCTCACTACGCAGCTGCAGCTTCTGGGTCTCACGCCCGATACGACAGGAGCCCTTTCGCTCTTGCCTATTCGGGCACCGCTGGAGGGCTATATCACGGGGGTATTCACCACTATCGGAGAGTATGTCCGCCCTGAAAAGACCCTGGCACAAATCGTGAACCTCTCCGACCTCCATGCTGACCTATACCTTTCGGAGCGCGAGCTAAGCTGGCTACGGCCCGGCATGCAAGTACAGCTTCGCTTGCCTGCGCTGCCTGAGCTGCCCTTGCCCCCCACTCAGGTAGAATATGTATCGCAAGTACGAGACACGGCAGGTACCACGCTCGTCGCTCACGTAAAGGTGCCGCCAGTGCAGCAGCCTCTCTTCGCTGAGACCCCCATAGAAGGGCTTACACGGCGTTACAGAGGAAAGTTTTTCCAGGTTCCTGCCCAGGCCGTAGTGTATCATGGGCGCCAGGCCTATATCTTCCTTCGGGTAAGTGAAGGTGCCTTCTACCCCCTCCCCGTACAAGTGACCTTCCAAGATACCCTTGCTCTCTTAGAGAGCCCGGCGCTCCGAGAAGGGCTACCTGTCGTCGCACAGGGAGCCTCCTTTCTCGCCGCGCAGCTGTGGCAGTTGAGTGAATAGCTCAGTTTCGGAGAGGGCGGTAGAGGTCGCCTCGCTCTCAGTTTTTTCGTTATCTTTGGAAAATGCAGTTTTTTCGGCCAAAAATCCTGAGCCTCCTGCTCGGGTTACTCCAGCCGCTGGGAGCGCAGTACATCTTAGTGCCCATGGATGGGGCCCAGGGGCAGCATCTGCGAGCGTATGGCCTTGTGTATACCTTGCTGTCACGAGGCGTACCCGTAGATTGGCTGCTTAACTACCGAGGGGGAAGCTTTGCCTTTCTGGAGATAGGGTGGGTACAGATGGAGCTTCAGCGCCGAGAAATTACCTACCAGACTCTTTCCACCGCAGAATACGGGCAGATCTTAGCCCAGGTAGCTCGCCCAGAGGTGAACATGGATGTAGTTCGCTTAGAAAAAGCCCCGCGCATAGCCGTGTATGCCCCTCAGTCTTCGGAGCCATGGGATGACGCCGTGCAGCTCGTGCTCCTGTATGCAGAGATCCCCTACGACCTCATCTACGATGGGGATATTCTGTCAGGGAAGCTGCGAGAGTACGACTGGATACACCTTCACCATGAGGACTTTACGGGGCAGTATGGGAAATTCTTTACCTTTCGTGAACGCCCCTGGTATAAAGCCATGGTGCGGGAACAGACGTCTTTGGCAGCACAGTGGGGCTTCCGACGAGTAGCTGACCTCAAGCTCGCGGTCGTAAAAAAACTACGCGATTGGGTGCAAAATGGCGGCTTCCTTTTCGCTATGTGCTCAGCTACCGATACTTATGATATAGCCCTTGCCGCTGAAGGTACAGATATCGTAGGCGAGCTCTACGACGGAACCCCCTATGACCCTGCTGCAAATAGCAAGCTTCGCTATGAGCCTTGCATTGCCTTTCACGACTTTACTGTGCGGCTCAATCCGTATGACTACGAGTTTGCGGATATAGACACGGGGGAGCGGCGGCGAGGCCTGCGGGAAGACCAGGATTACTTCACGCTCCGAGAGTTTTCCGCGAAGTGGGACCCTATCCCCACCATGCTGTGCCAAAACCACATGACCCTCATCAAGGGCTTTTACGGCCAAACCACCGGCTACGAAATGCACCTCCTCAAACCGAATGTAGTCGTAATGGGGGAAAACGCCCCCCTCTCAGAAGCTCGCTATATCCACGGAATTTTGGGGAGGGGATTTTGGACCTTCTATGGCGGTCATGACCCCGAAGACTATCAGCACTTCGTGGAGGAACCCCCCACTGATGTAAGCAAGTTTCCCACCTCGCCTGGGTATCGGCTTATCTTGAATAATGTGCTTTTCCCCGCCGCAAAGCGCAAAAAGATGAAGACCTAACTGCCGCTGATGGGGTTAGGCAGAGAGCCCTCTACCTTCTCTAAGCCCTTGAGCGTAGGACGGTAAAAGATATCGCACCGGCTGCAATGGTAGAGCTCTTCCTCGGGTAGCTTCTCCAGCGTCTCGCCGCAGGTGCATA
>CALKJV010000208.1 GCA_937995505.1 uncultured Bacteroidia bacterium
TCATGGGGCAGTGAGGTAGGCGCAGCCGTCATCCCATCGGTACTATCTACGGCACGCAAAGCGATTACCTCTCCATAGGTGCGCTGGTCACCCGCCACCCCTACGGCTCGCTGCGGCACCAATACCGCAAATGCCTGCCACGTGCGCGTGTACCACCCCGACTGCCGAAGCACTTCTAAGAATATCTTATCGGCGGCTTGGAGCCGCTGTACTCGCTGCGGTGTGACTTCCCCCAAAATACGCACCGCTAGCCCTGGACCTGGAAAAGGGTGCCGCTCTAGGAAGGGAACTGGCAGCCCTAAACGCCGCCCTAAGGCCCGAACCTCATCCTTAAAGAAAAAGCGCAGAGGCTCCACCACACTGAGTCGCATGCGTTCTGGAAGGCCTCCTACGTTGTGATGCGACTTGATAGTGGCGGAAACTCCGGCTCCGCTCTCAACTACATCTGGATAAATCGTGCCCTGGATGAGGTAGCGCACGTCAGGATACTTTCGCGCTTCTGCTTCAAAGACCTCTATGAAAAGGCGGCCGATGGTCTTGCGCTTAGCCTCGGGGTCGGTAAGGCCCTCTAAGGCCGAGAAAAAGACTTGGCGAGCGTTTACCAACTCTACGGGCAAACCCACAGCCTTGTAGGCTTGGAGCACTTCTTCCCGCTCTCCGGCTCGCAGCAGCCCCGTATCTACAAAAACCCCATGGAAGCGTTCTCCAATAGCCTGATACGCTAAAAGGGCAGCCACCGTAGAATCTACCCCGCCGGAGAGCGCGCAGATGGCTTCTCCTTCGGGCATGGCGGCCCGCAGCTGCGCCACTAAGGTTTCGGCTTCCTGCTCTGGGCGCCAATCCCCCGCAAAGCCGCAAATGTGATAGAGAAAATTTCGCAGGAGCTGTGTGCCGTATTCGGTGTGGGCTACTTCGGGGTGGAATTGCACGGCATACAGAGCGGCATTGGGCAGCTCGTAGGCGGCATAGGGGATGGTGTCGGTTTTGGCGGTCGGGCGGGCACCGGGTGGAAGGGCCGTAATGGTATCCGCGTGGCTCATCCAGACGGTGCTTCGGGGTGGGAGGTTCTGCCATAGCGGGGAGTCGGGGGCTTGCACCTCTACTTGGGCGGGGCCGTACTCTCGGGCGTGGCCTTCTGCGACAGCTCCCCCGCTTCGGGCCGCTACCCACTGGGCACTATAGCATATCGCTAAGATGGGGCGCTGACCAAACCACCGCTCCGGCAGGGGAGGACCTTCCGAGACAGAAGCATAACTCCCTGAGAGAATAAGCCCTTTTACTTCAGAGGGAAGTTCCTCGGGCAAGCGGTTCCAGGGTACCAGCTCGGCATATACGCCCAGCTCACGCGCCCGCCGTACAATCAGTAAGCTATACTGCGAGCCAAAGTCAATTACCCACAGGCGGGAGCCTGTCACGATCGCGCCGCTGCGAAATTCGCCTCCGCTTGCGCCCAGTTGACTACATTCCACCAAGCCTTAATGTAATCTGCTCGGCGGTTTTGATAGCGTAAGTAGTAGGCGTGCTCCCACACATCCAAGCCCAGAATAGGCTTACCGCGCAGTTCGCTGATATCCATGAGGGGGTTATCTTGGTTAGGGGTGGAGCCGATGACGAGCTTGCCCTCTTGCCAGACGAGCCAAGCCCACCCAGAACCAAAACGCCCCATCGCTGCCGCCGTAAACTGCTCCTGAAAAGCAGAGAAGCTGCCAAAGGTTTCGCGGATGGCCTGAGCTAAAGCGCCTGTGGGCTCACCGCCGCCATTGGGTTTCATGAGCGGCCAGAAAAAGCTATGGTTCCAGTGACCGCCCCCGTTATTGCGCACCGCCGTGCGGATATCCGCGGGCATCTGCGAGAGGCTCCCCAAAATCTCCTCAAAGGGCTTCGCCGCAATCTCTGGGTACTTCTCTAAGGCGTTTTTGAGGTTAGTGAGATAGGCGCCGTGGTGCTTCTGGTGGTGGATCTCCATGGTCTGCGCATCTATGTGCGGCTCTAAGGCATCGTACGCATACGGCAGGTTTGGCAGGACGAATTCCATGCGGCAAAGATACAAGGCAGGGGGGGAAAGCAGGCGAGCGTATTTTTGTATTTTTGCGCAGTGATACAGGTAGAGGGGGTATCTAAGGCGTTTATAGGGCCTACAGGTAAGGTCGTCGCCTTAGAGAATGTCTCTGCCCAGCTACCACCTGGACAGATTATCGGGCTGCTCGGTCCTAATGGCTCTGGAAAAACTACCCTTTTGCGCATTCTGGTAGGACTTTTGCCTCCCGATACTGGCAGGGTATTGTATGGGGGGCAGCCCCTCTCCCTTCAGCTGCGCCGCACGATCGGCTACATGCCCGAAGAACGCGGTTTATATCCGAATATGCGTGCGCAGGAGCAGCTTCTGTACCTTCTGCGGCTTAAGGGACTCTCTGCGAGCGAAGCTAAACAGGCCATCGCCTACTGGGCTCAGCGTTTAGACATGCCCTGGCTAGATCGTCGCGCAAAAACCCTCTCTAAGGGCATGCAGCAGAAGGTCCAACTGGCCTTGGCACTGGCGGGTCGGCCCTCGGTGCTTCTATTAGATGAACCCTTCTCGGGTTTAGACCCTATCATCGCAGCAGAAATTGAGTCTCTCCTCAAAGAGCTAGCCCAGAGCGGCACGACCATCGTGCTTTCTACCCATCGTTTGGAGCAGGTAGATCATCTATGCCAGCATGTGCTTATGATATATAGGGGCCGCATTCCCTTGCAGGGCCCTGTAGAGGCCCTTCGCCAAAGATTTGCAGAACCCCTATACGAGCTAGAGGTGAGCTACCCTATAAGAGAGATTTCCTGGCCTGCTGAGGCTGCTGTACAGTTCTTAGATACCTACAAGGCCCAAGTGCGCCTGCCAGAAGGCATGCCGAGCCGAGCCCTCCTAAATGCCCTGCCCCCAGAAGCCGAAATCCGCCTTTTCCGTCAGCGCCTACCCACCATAAAAGACATTTTCCTGAAACAAGTCTCTCCTGATATCGTATGATGTGGACTATTCTGCAGCGTGAGCTGTGGATACGCTTGCGCGATGTACGCTTTTGGATAGGGGTGCTAAGCCTACCTTTACTCATTGGGGCTATCTTGGGCGTGACTGTCCTCCTAAAGCAGGACAAGCGCGCCTTATCTGTGTACTTAATCGGAGCTGAAGAGCTGGAGCCGCTACTCGCTTCTACCCCCCGCTTCAAGTGTATCCCCATAGACTCTACCATAGCCACCCAGCGCAAGGCTACCCTACAAGAAGGAGAGGCACTCTTAGAATTGAGCGAACGCTCCTCCACCCGAGTAGCTTTTACCCTTTATAGCCGGGAAGTTTTATCGGAGGCTGAGCAAGAGCAGCTTAAGCAGCTTCTCCGCCAAGCTATCCAGCAGGTGCGCGTACGAGAGCTCGGCCTCCCCCCAGACCAGTGGGCCTATCTCAATCCCCAGCTGGCTTTCCAAAATTACCTCCTCAAGCCCGACACAGAAACCCCCCAGGCCGCAGGCGTACTGTATCTCCTGAGCATTGCAGTGAGTGTGCTCCTATACATTGTTTTGTCTGCGGCGGGTTTCCAGATTCTTTTGAGCGTACTGGAAGAGAAATCCAATCGCTTAGCGGAATACTTAGCTATCTCGGTACCTGTGGCACAGATCTTGACGGCCAAGCTCTTAGCCGGGCTACTCCTTGCGCTCCTACGGGGAGGGGTCCTGGGTCTTTTTATTGTAGGCGTGGGGTGGTGGGTACAGCGACAGGTACCAGACCTTCACTTGAGCGTAGAGACTCTCTCCGTACCCTGGGGCTGGCTACTTACCTACCTTTTGGGGGGGATCCTGCTTTATGCCTTTCTGTATGCGGCTGCGGGAGCCTCTTCGGACTCGGTTACGGAATTGTCGGGTCTCGCCCAGATCATGCAATGGGTGCCTACACTGCTTTTTATGCTCATCGTATTCCTGTGGCAAAACGGCCCTAGCCAGGGACAGCTGATCTTGCGCCTGCTTAGCTACTTTCCGCTAACGGCACCGATTGTAATGCCAGGAAGGCTCCTGACCGAAACGGTACCCCTGTGGGAAAATCTCCTTTCCCTGAGCCTAATTGCATTAAGCACAGCAGGCGCCCGTGTGTTGGGCGCCCGTTTGTATGAGCGTGCGCTTTTCCTCTACGGACAGAAACTCTCCTGGCGGAGCATCTGGACCTTTTTGCGCCGCCGCTAAGCCCTCACGCCACCGTAATCCGCGCCTCCTTGTACACTGCCTGTACGGAGCGGATGATGGCAATCCCCTCCTCCATGGGCCGCTGGAAGGCCTTGCGCCCTAAAATCAGCCCCATGCCCCCTGCGCGTTTATTGATGACGGCAGTGCGCACCGCCTCGCCGAGATCCGACTGGCCCGAAGAAGCTCCCCCCGAGTTAATAAGCCCGACCCGCCCCATGTAGTTATTTACTACTTGGTAGCGGCACAGGTCTATCGGATGATCG
>CALKJV010000209.1 GCA_937995505.1 uncultured Bacteroidia bacterium
TACCCCCCAAAATAGGTGGTGGAAGCCTTGCCTTTTCGGCGAAAGGAGATAGCCTTCTAGAAGGCGCATGGATACAGCTTACAGGGCAGCGCCTTTCGTTTACGGCTCAGCGCATAGCCCCCCCAGAATCCCCCACCAGTAAACCCTTGCCCCCTCTCTCCGAAGATAGCCTCATAAGCCGCCGAACCTACCCCAACTGCGCTTATGGCGATGCTGCGCTCCCTCCTACCGAGACCCTCCTCATCCGCGGCGCCACCGTCTGGACTGGAGATACCATACTTCCCGAAACCGATGTACTCATTGCGCAGGGCAAAATCCAACGCATTGGCCGCAACCTCTCTCCTCCGCCAGGTGTAGCTGTCGTGGAGGCAAACGGAAACGCCCTCACCGCAGGCATCATTGACGAGCACTCGCATATCGCCATAGAAGGCGGTGTCAATGAAGCTACCGATGCGATTACCGCAGAGGTGCGCATTGGGGATGTGATTGATCCGACGGATATCAATATCTATCGCCACTTAGCCGGGGGGGTAGTAGCTGTACAGCTGCTACACGGCTCCGCTAACCCCATCGGCGGCCAATCCGCTTGCATCAAGCTCAAATGGGGGCTTCCCGCTGACTCTATGTTTATTTCGGATGCCCCGCCCTTCAATAAGTTTGCCCTCGGCGAAAATGTCAAGCAATCCAACTGGGGCGAAGCTTATACTACACGCTACCCCCAGAGCCGCATGGGGGTGGAGCAGATTATAGCCGATGCGTTTGAAGCGGCAAAGCGCTATCAAAATAGCTGGACCGCCTATGAAGCCGCCCGCAAAAAGAATCCTCGCCTACCTGCGCCCCGTCGCGACCTGCGGCTAGAACCCCTCGCCGAAATTCTCGCAGGGAAGCGCTTCATCACTTGCCACTCCTACGTGCAGTCGGAAATCCTAATGCTCATGCGCTTAGCGGAGCGGTATGGGTTTCGGATACGCACTTTTACCCATGTATTAGAGGGGTACAAGGTCGCTCCAGAGCTGAAGGCCCATGGAGCTTTCGCTTCTACCTTTTCTGACTGGTGGGCCTATAAGTACGAGGTCATTGAGGCTATTCCCCATAACGCTGCTATCCTTCTAAGCCAAGGGGTACCTACTTGCATAAACTCTGACGATGCAGAGATGGGCCGTCGCCTCAACCAAGAAGCCGCCAAAGTGCTGCGTTATGGAGGGGCCGAGCTGGGGATAGATAGCCTCATCGCCTGGAAGACAATAACTGTGTATCCTGCACAAGCCTTGGGAATCAGCCACCGAACGGGATATATCCGAGTAGGATATGATGCGGATCTGGTTTTGTGGGATAAGCCCACGCCTTTATCTATTTACAGCCGGGTACAACTGACCTTCATAGAGGGGCGTAGGTTCTATGACCGAGCGGAAGCCGAGCGCAGAGAAGCCGACCTCCGCACAGAAAAAGCCCAACTCATCCAAAAGGCTTGGAAGGCCGCCCAAGAAGACCCTAAGGGACCACCGCTCCTCCTCCGCCGAGCCGTACTCTGGCACTGCGACAGCCTTACCGAAGACCAGCACCCCTAAGGCACCCGCTTTCCACAATTGGCGGCATAAGCTCTCTGGTTCGTGGGGATGTGTTACTTTTGCAAGGAACTTAGGAGGCTATGCGAATAAAAAGAAACATAGGGCTGGGCGTACTCGTACTGGTAGCTTTGGGTACAGCCTGCGGACCGAAAGACCTCATCAACAAAACCAAGTACGGGGGCAAAACTTACAAAAACACTTGCAGCAGCTTCAAAAAAGAGCTACAATCTACCTTAGACGCCAATAATGACCCTGCCGCACTCACCGTCAGCGAGTACGACAATAGCCAGTTTGACCCGACTTTCGTGGAGCCAGGGCAGTTTCTGCAGGCGAATGATACCCTGTACTTCCGCCTCGCCAATGACTTAGATTACGGCAAATACCTGCAAAAAGGCGTAGCCATCATCGTACGAGTGGATTACGCCACACCTACCCACCTGGCCAACATGGAGACAGACCCGCAAGGCACCGTAGGTGAGCTGATTATTACTGAAAAATACTACAAAGCCAACTCGCAGCCTTTCTTTATCTACAAGGTGCCGCTGGGGGGCAAAAAATTAGACGGCAAGCAAGTCTCCCTACTTTTCTCCATAGTCAAGTTAGATAATGCAGGCCGCATTGTAAAGGTGTACTGCGACTCCCGAAATAAGCCCTTTGGGCCGGCGGATCCCAGCTGCTGCACCTCACAACCCTGGGCCCGAGTACGCACAGGTATGCGAGCGGCGCTGCCAGACCTCCCTATCCGAGACGAGCAGTACCGCTACGAGGGCTTTGAGGGGACGCTGGACCTCATTTTCCCCATCATGTCTACGAAGTTCAATCGCAAAGAGCTCACCGACGCTATCCTCCAATATGTAGCAAAGTACGAGCAGATGGGTTACCTCGTGCAAACCATCAAAATTGAGGGTTATGCTTCCCCTGATGGGCGCATTGAGCTCAATCAGAAGCTCTCCCAAAGCCGCATGGAAGCCGTAGCCGAAGACCTCAAAGCCTACTTTGTCAAGCAGCTCAACCGAGAGATTCCGATAGAGGGCGTAGGACGCGGAGAGGATTGGGCTCGGTTTGATATTCTCGTCAAGACGGCGGACTTCACAGAGGAGGAGCGCAGCCAGATCCTCCAAATCGCAGCGCAGCCTACCCCTGAGGATGAGCGCGAAAAAGAGCTTCGGAAACTGCCTTACTGGCCCAAAATCCGAGAAAAGGTACTACCCTTCTGCCGGCATGCGTTAGTGTCTTTTACCTTCACCTACCAGCCCGATAAGATGTATGTAGAGCGTTACACCGCTCCAGTGCCGCTCTTAGCCCCTGAGCTGTACAATGTCGCTACGAGAACCTTTATCATTAGCCGCTTCCGTCCTGGTGCAAATGCCCGACAAAATCTGAGCATACTCAATACTCTTATTGATACCCGAGGCAATCGCACCGCTAACCTTTTGGCCATGCGCTCCACTTATCATTTCGCGCTCAATGACCTCAAGGGTGCTGTTCGTGACATTGAAGGGGCAGCTTCCTTAGACCGCAATAATCCTGTTTACAGCATAGCTGCCTTAGCGTACCGTACGCAAGGGGTTCAAGAGCTTTCTAGAGAAGAAGCTATGCAAATGCTGGAGCGCTACAACGACCTAATAGCCCGAACTCCAAATGACCGTTCTCTCTACATCAACCGCGCCATCGTCATGGACCACATTGGCTGGCTTTCCGGCGCGATTGCAGACAATACCAAAGTGCTCTCCGAGGAAGGGCGATTGGCTGTGGCGTACAACAATCGGGGTGTATCTCTCATGAAAGCCCTTCGCCTTTTAGAAGCCGAGGCTGACTTCCTGCAAGCTACTTCTATTGACCCCAACCTCGCCGAAGCTCACTATAATCTGGGCATTCTCTATGCTTACAAAGGCTATCCCGATAAAGCGGCTCAGAGCTTAGAGCGGGCTTTTGCGCTGCAGCCGGCCCTGCGCAGTGAGCTCAATAGCAATCCGGTCTTCCGGGTCGTGCGCGACCATCCCCGCTTCGGAAAGTTCAGTTCAGGGGGTTGAGACCCGACTTCCATCGGTATCCCTTAGGGCAGGGGCACTCAGAGGCCCCTGCTTTTTTGTTTAGCTTTGCACCATGAGCCAGATCCCCCTCTCCAGTCAAGTAGAACCCACCTTTTTCCCCAAGCACCAGCACGCCCTCTACAAACGGCTAGAAGACAAGCACACCTTTGTAGAAGTAGATACTTCTGACCCCCTCTCTACCCGAATCATCCTCAACATGGGCCCACAGCATCCGGCTACCCATGGCGTGCTACGGGCTGTGCTCATGCTGGACGGCGAGCGCATCGTCAAATCCGTCATTGATATCGGCTACCTACACCGAGGCATTGAGAAAATCGCTGAATACAAAACCCCACAGGAGTTCATGCCGTACACCGACCGCATGGACTACCTCTCGCCCTACTCCAATAATGTAGCTTTTTGCCTGGCCATAGAGAAGCTCTTAGGCATTGAGGCCCCTCCCAGAGCACAGTATATCCGAACAATTGCTTGCGAACTTGCTCGCATCTCCTCCCACCTTCTGTGGCTAGGTACTATGGTCATGGATACGGGCGCCGTCTCTATGTTTCTCTGGACTTTCCGAGAACGGGAAAAAATCTACTCTATCTTTGATAAGCTATCCGGCGTGCGCTTCACTGTAAGCCACTGCCGCGTAGGAGGGGTACAATACGATATCACCGAAGAAACCTTGGAGATGATTCGGTCTTTCGTGAAGGGCTTTTACGGCGAGCTCAAAAGCTGGCGAAAGCTCTTAGACCGAAACCCCATCTTCCTGCGAAGGACAGAAGGTATCGGCGCTATCTCTAAGGAAGACGCTATCGCCTACGGCTTCACAGGCCCGAACCTGCGCGCCTGTGGAGTTCCTTACGACCTCCGAGCCTTTGAACCTTACCTCGTGTACGAAGAGCTGGACTTTGAGATCCCTATCCGAGAAGAGGGCGATATGCTTGCCCGCTATTTCGTGCGCATGGATGAGATGGAACAAAGCGCCCGCCTTATTGAGCAAGCCACAGCTCGCCTGCCCAGAGGTGATATCCGCTTAGACAACGCAAAATACGCCTACCCCTCTAAAAACGAAGTGTACTTCTCCATGGAGGGCATGATTCATGACTTTATGATGACGGATGTGGGGCCACTCGCCCCCCCAGACACCGAAGTTTACCACGCTATTGAGGCGCCCAAGGGGGAGTTAGGCTTTTATGTCTACTCTGACGGATCGGGCATTCCTTGGCGAGTCAAAATCAAATCCCCCTCCTTTGCCAATATCCAAGTATTGGAGAAGCTTCTGGAAGGCGCAATGATTTCGGATGCGGTGATTCTTATCGGTTCTGTGGATCCCGTGCTCGGCGAAGCCGACAAGTGAGCCCAATAGAGAATGTGCGGCTTTGCCGGGTATTATCTGTGGCGGGCTGCGGCTCAGCCTGACCTAGCTCAAGTCCTTCAGCTCCTACGGCATCGCGGCCCGGATGCCACCCAAGCCTGGCATCACCCTACCCAGCCCCTTGGCTTTGCCCACACCCGCCTAAGCATCCTAGACCTATCGCAAGCCGCGCACCAGCCCTTCCATCGTGGTCCTCTTCATCTGGTCTACAATGGCGAAGTGTACAACTTTCAAGCCCTCGCGCAGCAAAGCGGCCACCAAGCTACCACCCGCAGCGACACGGAAGCCATTCTCCTTGCGTATGCGCGATGGGGGGAACAAGCCTTCAAGCGCCTGGAGGGGATGTTCGCTTTTGCCTTGTACGACGAAACCCAGCAGACCCTGTACTTAGTTCGGGATCCCTTTGGCATCAAGCCCCTGTGGGTGGCTGTCTTACCTGAAGGCGTGTATTTCGCCTCAGAGCTAAAAGTGCTGCGGGCCTGGCTGCCCCAGCTCACGGTACGACCAGCAAGCGTGGGGGAGTTCCTGCATTTGGGCTTCGTGCCGGCCCCGTATAGCTGGTACGAGAGAGTGTATAAGGTTCTGCCGGGAGAAGTATGGAAAATACGCCCTTCCGCTACCGAGAAAGCTTTCTACTACGAACGAACCCAACTGTGGCAGCAAGAGCCCCTTTCCGACCCCCCTGAAGCGATAGAGGAGCTTGTAGATGAGGCGCTACAAGCGGCTGTACGTTCGCATCTCATTAGTGATGTGCCCGTGGGATTATTTCTGAGTGGTGGGACGGACTCTTCGTTGGTAGCGGCCCAAGCGGCCCGTGCAGGGCTATCGCTGCAGGCTTTCAGCATCGGCTTCCGAGAAGCGAGTCATAACGAGCTCCCCTACGCCCGAGCCGTAGCAAACCACCTCGGCCTACCCCTCACCGAGGCCCTCCTGGAAGCCGAAGATGCCCTTAAGCTCATCCCCGAGCTGCCCAGCTGGTTTGATGAACCCTTTGGCGATGTGTCGGCCCTGCCTACCTACCTCGTCTCACGCCTAGCGGCTTCGCAAGTAAAGGTTGTTTTGGCAGGCGATGGGGGAGATGAACTTTTTTGGGGATATGGGCGCTACCGCTGGGCTAAACGCATTGCCACCCAACCCATTCTATGGCAAGCAGGCGGCCGAGTACTGCGTTATGCCCCCTCCGCACGAGCACGCCGAGTAAGCGCTTTACTGGACTTACCTTCTACCGCTCGCCCCGAACACATCTTCTCCCAGGAGCAGTATACCTTCAGCTGGAAAGAAGTGCAGCAGTTGTATCCTGCGGCGGGCCCTCCTTGGCAGACTCCTTATTCGCTGCCCCCTGAGGCTCCTAATGCCCAAGCTGCTTGGGATTTCCTCCACTACCTGCCCGACGACCTACTGACGAAGGTAGACCGGGCCTCTATGCAGCATAGCCTGGAAGTGCGTGTGCCCTTACTGGATAAGCGCTGGGTGGAGTTAGCTTGGCGGATACCTGCTTCACTAAAAGAGCCTCTGCCAGGGTCACCTCCCCAGTACAAGCCCCTTCTACGACGCTTGCTGCGACGCTACCTCCCCGCACCCCTGGTGGAACGAAAAAAATGGGGCTTTACGGTGCCCTTAGCGGCCTGGTTGCAGGGGCCTCTCCGAGAGTGGAGCCGCACGTACGCAGACCCAATTGCCCTGACCCAGCGGTATGACCTTGCGCTCAAGCCTCTCCAAGCCCTGTGGAAGCGCTTCTGGGCTGGCGAA
>CALKJV010000210.1 GCA_937995505.1 uncultured Bacteroidia bacterium
GCTCCGCTAAGCGCGCCCATAGCCCCTCCGGCAAAGGCTGAGTAAGGGGTAGCTTGCCTTTGTACAAGCTATAGGTAGGATAGCGCTGCCGCAGGCGCTCTACATCGCCCCCTTCTCGCGCTACATAGCTTAGGAAAAGGGCTATCCCTGCCAACGCATCCCGCCCATAATGTAAGTCTGGCCAAATGACGCCGCCATTCCCTTCGCCGCCGATGACAGCGCCTACTTCCTTCATGCGCTGGACCACATAGTACTCCCCTACTCGGCTCTCGTAGAAGGGCACCCCATGCTGCTGGGCTACCCATCGCACCGCCGCTGTCGTGGAGAGATTGGCTACGACTGGGCCCTTCTTTTGGCTCAGTACGTAATCTACGACAGCGACTAAGGTGTATTCCTCTCCGAAGGGCGCACCGTTAGGGAGGAAAAAAGCCACTCGGTCTACATCAGGGTCTACAGCGATACCGAGGTGAGCCCCACTTTCTCGGACCTTCGCCGAGAGGGCTGTGAGGTTCTCGGGCAGGGGCTCGGGGTTATGAGCAAACTGGCCGGTCGGCTCGCAGTTCAGGCATTCTACCGAAGCGACCCCTAAGGCCTCCAAAAGCGCCGGCACAAAAATCCCGCCCGTACTATTGATGCCATCCACTACCACTCGGAGCTGTGCCTTTCGGATAGCCTCGGGATCTACCCAGGGCTGAGCGAGGATAGCAGAGAGGTGGTGAGAGAGGGCTTTCTCGTAGGCTTCTAGGGCGCCGGGGGCGTCTGTAGCCTCAAAACTCACCTGCCCTCGCCGCGCTTGAATCTCGTGAATAGCGGTTGGAGGGAGAAACTCTCCCGCAGCGTCTAAGAGTTTGAGGGCGTTCCAGCCAGGGGGATTGTGCGAGGCGGTAAGTATCAAACCGGCCTGCGCCCCTAGGTGCGGCACTGCCATTGCAAGGGTCGGCGTGGTTGTTAGACCGATATCCCACACAGTGTGCCCCAAGGCTCTAAGGGTATGTATAGCCAGCGGGCGCAAGAGGGCTCCACTGGGGCGCGCATCCTGCCCCACAACTACGCGCACCGCCCCCCCATGCTGTACCAGCAGCCAGTCCCCCCAAGCCGCTACCCATTCCACTACATCTATGGGCGTGAGGTTCTCGCCTGCTGCTCCCACGACCGTGCCACGTATCCCCGAAGCCGAAACTATCAGCGCCATCCCTGCGAAGGTAAGCGGTACTATCTTTGTCAAATGTCCGCTCCTCGTAAGCGTCGCTGGATTTTCGTTTTACTTGCGGGCTTGCTTGTAGGAGGCGGTTGGCTATTCTACACCCTCTACACGAAACCCGCTTCCTGCCCCACGCTACCCCTCCCAATACCTGCCTTACAGACCGCCGAACTCGGTAGCCGAGCGGGAGCGAAAGGCAGCTTTGTGGGCATCCAGCCCTTTTTAGAGCCGCATGACTATGCTTGTGCTGAGCGCTTCTACCAGAAGCTTGCCAGCTACTTAGATACTGCGCAGCGCTTGGGCTATCTCACGCCTGCGACGGTGGTGGCCTTTCCAGAGTACATCGGCACATGGCTGGTAGTAGAAGGCGAGGCGGAAAGAAGCCTTCGCGCCCAGACGCTATCGGCAGCCATGGTGCCTTTTGTGATTAAGGCGCCATGGCGCTTCTGGCAAGCCTACCGAGCTGCTGCCAAGCAAAACCTCAAAGACCCCGCAGCCGCTGCTATCTTCCAGCTCAAGGCGCGCCAAATGGCCCGGACGTATCATCGCGTATTTAGCCAGCTGGCCAAAAATTATGGGGTTACCCTCGTGGCGGGTTCTGTCGTACTACCGGACCCGTATGTAGAGGGGGATTCGCTGTATGTGCGCCCGGGCGGAGCGCTGTACAATGTAAGCCTGGTCTACCGCCCAGATGGCCGCCCCGAGCCGACTCTCGTTCGGAAGGCCTTTCCCATCGCTACGGAGTTGGACTTTACGCAGCCAGGGCGAGTGCAGGAGCTACCTACTTTTGAGACCCCGCTTGGGCGGTTAGGGGTGCTCATTTGCGCCGACAGCTGGTTTCCTGAGAGCTATGCGGCGCTGGGGGAAGTCGCTCTCCTGGCTGTGCCCTCTTATCTCATGGGCGACTCGTGCTGGGAAAAGCCCTGGCGCGGCTACAGTGGGTGGCCTGCTCCCGCTGATGTGACCGCTCAGCCCCCTACCGAAGGCGAAGCCTGGCTTACTTATGCCATGGGAGGGCGATTGCCGCAGCATAGCCCCACCGCCACCGGAATAAATGTCTTTCTCAAAGGGCGCTTTTGGGAGCTTGGCGCCGATGGCAGAGCCACGACCCTCTACCAAGGCCAAAAACAAGCCCTAGAAGCCGACCTTGTGTGCATTTGGATGCAGGAGAAGTGATATTTTTGTGAGGATGAGAGATCTAGCTTTCCTGTGGCTTGCAGGCAGCCTTACGCTAACTTGGGCGCAGAATTTCGGGATAGGTACCACCACCCCTACTGAACGCTTAGATGTAGAGGGAGGGCGGCTGCGAGTACGGGCGTACAGCGGTACTGGCACTCGCTTAGCCACGGTGGACCCGACGGGGGTATTCGGCACCGTGGCTGGCAATGCCCCAGGAGAAGTGCTACAGTGGAATGGGACCGCTTGGGTACCTGCCACCCTATCCCTCTCCGGCGACAACTGGGGTACTCAAACCGCCCTTACCTCCGGGCCCATCACCGGCACCGGCATCACCGGCAGCCCCATCACCTTCGCCCCAGGTACCGCCAACGGCCAAGTCTGGCAGTGGAACGGCACCGCCTGGACCCTCTCCACCCTCTCCGGCGACAACTGGGGTACCCAAACCGCCGCTACCCAGGCCCCCATCACTGGCGACGGCACAGCCGGCAACCCCATCCGCCTCCAAAACGGTACCGCCGCCGGCCAGATCCTCATCTGGACAGGAACCGCCTGGACACCCTCTCCTAATCCCATCTGCCCTACCCCAACCCAAAACCGCTTCCTCCGATTCACGAGTACTAGCCCCCTCCAGAC
>CALKJV010000211.1 GCA_937995505.1 uncultured Bacteroidia bacterium
TATCAATCAAGTTTTGGGTAAGCCAAGGGGCTTACTTTGTGGCTTTTGGCCTGACAGGGTATTTGTGGGCTACACATAGACCCCACACTGACCCCCTCTCCGTTTACGCCAAATGGCTCCTACCTTCAGCGAGCTTGGTACTGCTGCTCCTAGTCTACCAGCATCTCCAGCTGGGAGGGAAGCCGGGCATACACCGCTTATTTTTAGAACCCTTCATGCGAGAACACACAGTATATGGGGCTTACTCGGCTTGGTTTTTTACAGCAGCCCTTGTACTTTTCGTCTATCGCCCGTCTGTATGGGGGGCTATTTGGATGGGAATTACGGGGGCGGCCCTGGTGCTTAGCTATAGCCGAGGGGGCTGGCTCAGCGCTTTGGGCGCTTTGGGACTCTTAGGGGCTATTGAGCTCGTGCGCCGACTTTCCCCGGCAGGTCGCCTGATCCTCCTAGCCTTTACCTTCCTCTCCGCAGTCTCGGGCCTACTCTTTCTCATACAGTACAATCCCGATGTGCTCCGGCTGCAAGCTCGCCGAACCGGTGGCGAGCTCTCGGAACGGTTTGTATCCAGCTTTGATGTGCAGCGCAACCTGTCTAACCTAGAGCGGATCAACCGCTGGTACGCTGCCCTCCAGATGATCCAGGAAAGGCCCTTACAAGGTTTCGGGCCCAATACTTTCTCCATAGAGTACTCTGCCTACCAGAGTAGCCTCACCCGCACTAGCGTCAGCGTGGAGATGGGCGAAGTCGGCGGCGCCCATAGCGAGTATTTCACGGCTGCAAGTGAGCTGGGCCTACCCGGCCTCCTCTTACTTTTAGGCGTCTACCTCACTACCCTCTCGGTCGGCATTCGGGGCTTTTGGCGGAGCCAAGATCCCACCTATCGCTGGACCTATGCTCTCCTCACCTTCCCTCTGATGAGCTATTACCTGCATGGCCTCATCAATAACTTCATGGATCACGGCCATATAGCCGCTCTCGTATACCTCCACTGGGGTTTCTTCTTGATGCTAGAACGAAAGTCTATACCTTCAACCCATGCGAGTGCTTACGCCTCTGTCTAAGAGACGACTGCCACCTCTTTTCGGGCTTCTGCTGCTCAGCAGTGCTTGCCAATCTCAGCCCGCCGCTCTCTCAGGGGAGCTGGATGGATTTGTGCGCGACTCGGTATATCTTTTCCGCTGGAATGCCGGGCAGTGGGAGAGAGTGGCAGCCACGGTGGTGCGCAGTGCGCGCTTTGTGTTTTCTGGGCCTTTACCTGAGGGGATCTACCTCTGGGGCCTTTCCCCGCAAGAAGGCGACCTCGTCTGGCTAAGCCCAAAAGAGTCCCCCCATGTTCGCACCCAAGCCCCAGCCTTTTTCCAAAACTGCACCTATGAGAAAAGTCCCACCAACTCGGCTTGGGCCGACTTTCGCCGCAGAGCAGCTGAGCTCCTTCAGCAGCGCACTCCCCTCCCACCCGAGCAGCAGGGGGCCTTCCTGGCCCGCGTAGATAGCCTGCGCCAAGTCGCAGCCAAAAGCCCTTACCCGGTCATACAGCTCTACCAGCACTTCTACCGGCCTACTGGCGCGCTCTCCCCCCAATCTACCCCCTCTCAGACCTGGAAAACCCTTTTAGAAACCTACTGGGAAGGCTTCCCCTGGAGCTCTCCTCTGGTTTCGCAGACCCCCGAAACCTTTTCTCGGCTAACCTACTTCTGGTACACAGCGACAGCCCTCCTGCCAGAAGATAGCTTACTCTCCTACGCAGCAGCGTGGCTTTCCTCTGTGTCGCCGGCTGTGCAGCTCAATGCCTGGGGGGCCTTATTAGATGTAGCTTCTCGGAGCGGTCTCTCGGAGGCCATGTATGTAGCTGGCGAAAACTTCCTTCGGCTGGCAAGCGCCACGGACCCGCGTCGGCCTCAAATAGAAGCTTTCCTCAAGAGCGAGGGAGCCCTCCGCAAAGGACAGCCCGCCCCGGATATCGCCCTTCCAGATCCCGATGGAAGCGTACGCCGTCTCTCCGAGCTGCGGGGAAAGTGGGTGCTTATAGACTTCTGGGCTAGCTGGTGTCGCCCCTGCCGCATGGAAAATCCCAACGTCGTGCGCCTGTACCAAAAATATCACAGCCGAGGATTTGAGATCTTTGGCGTCAGCTTAGACCACAACCGCGACGCCTGGCTGCAAGCTATCCGAAACGATAACCTCACTTGGACTCATGTAAGCGACCTCAAAGGCTGGCAAAGCGCTGGTGCCCAGCTGTATCGTGTATCTGGGATTCCCTTCACGGTGATGGTAGACCCCGAAGGACGCATCTATGCAAAAGGGTTGCGGGGAGCTTCTTTAGAGGCTACCTTGCAAAAGCTTTTTCCGTGACTCGGGCGGGGTTTGTAGCGCTCCTCGGCGCACCCAATGCCGGCAAGTCTACTCTCCTCAACCGCCTCGTTGGTCACCGCCTTGCCGCTATCACGCCAAAGCCCCAAACTACTCGCTTCCCCCTACCGGCTATCTTGACTCGGCAAGAAGCCCAATACATCTTCATAGATACGCCGGGATGGATAGCTGAGCCGCGTACCCCATGGCATCGGGCCCTAAACCTCCAGAGCTTGCAAGCCGCCAAAGATTCTGACGTGCAAGTATGGGTTTACTCGGCCTCTGGCAATGACCCCGCTCCAGAAGCGCTAGACGCCTGGCTCCGAAAAGCCCCCGCGCTTCTCTTAGCCATCACGCATTTAGACCGCTATACCCCCACTGAACGGCCCATCCAAAAGGCCCACATAGAATCCGAACTCCAAGCCTACCCCCTCCGAGCGTGCGTAGACGCTTCCGTAGACCAGCCCTTAGAGCCGCTGTATGAAGCCCTACGGCCCCTTCTGCCCGAAAGCCCTTTCCTCTACCCTCCCGACCAGCTTACACCGCTACCTACTCGGTTTTTCGTAGCGGAGCTACTACGGGAAGCTCTCTACTACCACCTGAGAGAAGAAGTCCCCTACGGCACCGAAGTAGAAGTAGAAGCTTTCAAAGAGCAGCCCGAAAAAGTCCACATCTCTGCTACCGTTTATGTTGAGAAAGCCTCACATAAGCCCATTTTGATTGGAAAGGGAGGCGAAAAGATCAAGAAGATTCGCTTGCAGGCCCAAAAAGCCATAAGCGAATTTCTGGAGAGGCCTATCTCCCTGGAGCTGTATGTGAAGGTTGCCCCCAACTGGCGTCGCTCCCCCAGCGCGCTCCATCGTATGGGCTACAAAACTGCCTAACTTTGTCGCCATGGACACTCCAAAATCCAAAAAGAAACGCACCCTTGTCGTAGTAGACGGAGACTCCTTGGAGGAGCATAGTACCTACGACTTTTCCTTTCTGGAAAAAGAGAAGCGGCTGGAAATCTGGTTCTTCTACCGAAAGCGCAGCCAGTATTCGTTCCGCCTGCGAAAAGACTTCTCTTCGCACTCGGTTATTACCCCCCGTTACGAGGAAGACACACACCTCTACCTCCTCAAGCGCGTATGCTTTGAACTCGGGCGGCGCCGCGAGCGGTACAAAAAAGTCTATTTGATTGGCTCCCACCACCCTATATGGGAGGGGTTAGTGCAGTTTTTGCGAGAGAGGGACTTCTCTTGTGTACATGTGCTTGCCTCAGACTATCGGATAGACTCCATGCACTTTCCTGAAGCTCTCTCGGAAAACCACAAAGCCTCCGCCGAGGTAGAAACCTCCTACCCTGAAGAAGCCCTCCCCGCGCCCCTGCCCGCAACCACTACACAGCCCACACCCACAGAAACTCCAAAAAAGAAGTCCCCTAAAGCCAATAAATCCAAACGAGCCCAGCGCGATACCCGTGCAATCTACGATGCGGTGACAGCAAGGCTTCAAAAGCTTCCTGTCGGCACGCAGCTTACTCGGGAAGAGTTTCGGGGGCTGCTGCGCGAGCTGGGCCTCAAAAACAAAAAAGAGCTGCCGGGTCAAAACTTTCGGCAGTTCTTAGAGCGGCTCGCCCGCAGAGGCTATCTAACCCTGGAAGGAGATACCCTTACTATCACTGCACGCGCATGAGTCACAACCTGCTGAAAGGCAAATGTGGGCTTATCACCGGGGCATTAGATGAGAAGTCTATCGCCTGGCATGCGGCCCGTCGCGCCCACGAGGAAGGCGCCCAAGTGGTGCTCACCAATGCACCCGTAGCGCTCCGCTTAGGTCAGCCCAAAGCCCTCGCTGAACGCCTAGGGGCTCCCCTTTTTCCCGCAGACCTCACCCAAATCGCCGACATTGAGAAGCTCTACGACCAAACCCTACAGCACATAGGCCGACCCTTAGATTTCGTGCTGCACTCTGTCGGCATGTCGCCCAACGTACGCAAAGGCAAAGCCTACCCCGAGCTGGATTACGACTTTTACATGAAGACCCTGGATGTTTCGGCTATCTCTCTGCACAAAATGCTCCAGGTAGGCCGAGCCAAAGGGGCTTTTGCTCGAGGGGGATCTATCGTCGCGCTAAGCTATATCGCCGCCCAGCGGGTCTTTCCCAAATACGGCGACATGTCGGATGCGAAAGCCCTCTTGGAGTCTATCGCACGCCTTTTCGGGTATTATCTCGGCAAAGAGCTCGGCGTGCGCATCAATATCGTCTCCCAGTCGCCTACGGCTACGACAGCGGGCACGGGCATTGCAGGCTTTGAGCAGATGTATGCTTACGCTGACAAAATGAGCCCCCTTGGCAACGCCTCCGCCGAAGCCTGCGCCGATTTTATCGTAGCCCTTTTCTCGGATCTGACCCGCAGCGTCACCATGCAGACACTGTACCATGATGGGGGCTTCTCTATGATGGGCATCGCCGAGGAACTCCTCTAATGGAAGACCTCTGGGCGCTCTCTCCGCTGGAAGGCCGCTACCGGCGGTATGTGGAGCCCCTGCGCGCCTACCTCAGCGAAGCGGCTTTTTTTCGGTACCGCTTAGCCGTAGAAGCCGCCTACTTTGAAGCGCTGGCACGTTGGCCCTTGCCTCCTCTGGCAGGCTTCCCCACCGACAAGCTGGAAGCTCTCCGCACCGCCATAAACTCCCTCTCCGACGCCGACCTCTACGAGCTCCGCCAAATTGAACGCCAAACCCGCCACGATGTCAAAGCCCTAGAATATTTCCTGCGGCAACGCTGGCAGCCCCTTCTGCCCGCCGAGTGGCAATTCGCCTTAGCTTTCTTACACTTCGGGCTTACCTCCCAGGATGTAAACAATACAGCGCAGCCGCTCATGCTGCGAGATGCGCTGCATAAGGTGTATTTGCCTGCTGCCGAGGCCCTCGCCCAAGCCCTCCACCAGCTTGCCTACCAGTGGCGAGAGCTGGCTATGCTGGGCTTTACGCATGGGCAGCCCGCCTCCCCTACCACCCTCGGCAAAGAGCTGTACGTCTTTGTCGTGCGCTTGCGAGCCGAATTAGCCACCTTGCGCCAAGTGCCCTTTTGGGCGAAACTCGGCGGCGCTGTAGGCAACCTCAACGCCCATCTCGTCGCTTTCCCAGAGGTAGATTGGGTGGGGTTCTTCACCGAATTTGCTCGGCAGTTAGGGTTAGAGCGGTTTCCCCTCACGACCCAAATCGCCCCCTATGAACGCTGGGCAGAGCTATGGGATAGCCTGCGCCGACTCCAAGCTATACTGATTGACTTTGCCCAAGATATCTGGCTCTATGCGCACCGGGGCTACCTGCGAATCGCCCGCGCAGCCGGGCAGATCGGCTCCTCTACCATGCCCCACAAGTCTAACCCCATCCTCTTTGAGCTAGCCGAAGGAAACCTACGGCTTTCCAATGCGATTTGGGGCTTTTTCACGGAAAAGCTGCCTATCTCGCGCCTACAGCGAGACCTGAGCGACTCTACGATCCTCCGCAATCTGGGGGTGGCTATGGGATACGGCTTAGTGGGCTTAGAAGCGCTGCGAGAAGGGGTGAGGGGGCTGCAGCCCGACCCTGAGCAGCTGACCCGCGACCTACTGGCTCATCCCGAAGTGCTCGCCGAAGCCCAGCAGACCCTCGCCCGCAAAGCTGGCGCCCTCCACGCCTACGAGGAAACCTTAGAAGCCTTAGAGCGAGGAGAATTTACTCCGCCTTTCCCTCCAGAACAGTACGTGGGTTATGCGCCTGAGAGCGTACCGACCCCCAGCTGAGCGTCTAACCGCTCACGCAACTGCGCATACAAGCGGGCTTTGGAGGTCTCGCCTTCTGCGGCATAAGCCTGCGTAAAGTGGTCAATCAGCCTTAAGATCACATACGGCGCCGAGAGCGGCCGATAATGCGCTAAATTATCTGACAAGCCCACGCGCCGCAGCACTTCTTGCAGCTGCACCGCCAGGAGAAAGCTCCCTCGCTGGTAAGGGTCCACATAAAAGTGCGTTAGCCCATCAAAGTAGCGCACGAGGTACCTTTCGCCGATGCCGACGAGGCTCACGCCCATCCCCAGCTCAGACGCAATGAGGTAGTACAGCACGCTCAGCGAAAAGGAATTCCCGTGACGGGTATCCAGCAGCTCATGCAAAAAGTACGAGCGGGCAGCCTGGGGACGGGTGCGTTCCGGCTGGAAGCGCTCTTGCACGAAAAGGTGCTTATTGAGGGCGAGCACCTTCTCAAAGGGGTCAGAAGCACCCTGCAAGCTCAGCCAAGCCGTATGCACGAGGCGACTGTAGGCGTGGGTGTATTTCATCAGGTCTAAGGCAGGATAGCGTAAGCGAGCTACTTGCAGGAGAGCAGGAAGCAGCGGCTGAGACGGCTCCAAGCGCCAAGCATGCAGCGCTTGGGCCACCAGGTCGAGCTGCAGCTCTTCTAAAAGCTGCTCAATACGCTGCTGGGTCGCGGGATCGGTGGTTTGCAGCCACTCTTGCTCGAGGGCGGGGATGGCGGCTTCGCCTAAGCCTCGTAAAACCGAGGCGATGTGCGCTTGCACATCGGGGTCGGGGTCATCAAGCAGTCGCAGAAGCGCCTGTAGCTGGGCAGGCTCCACACAGCAAAAATGCAC